>NZ_DATCNW010000281.1:0-22838 GCF_036565025.1 Pengzhenrongella sp. | reverse complement strand
GAGCCGCGGCCGGGGCGGGCGTACCGTGCGGCCATGTCCACGCGTAGGGCGACGAGGCTTTGGCTCATCGGCGCACAACTTCTTTGCGTGACAGCGCTCCTGGGGATGCGGATAGTCACCCTTGCACAGGGCGATCGGACGACGGAGGCGTGGTTCTCCGTCACCCTGCTCGTGCTTTGGTTGCTCGCGGCTGTGGCCCAACTGGTCCTGCTCGTGCGAGAACGGTCGACGACAGCTCCGCAGTGACCTCAGTGCAGGCCTCAGTGCAGCGAAAGTGCACCAAAACGCCTCATTCACTGCACTCTGCCTGCACAGAGCGCTGCACTGAGACCGCCGACGCACGATTCACGGGCCGACCCGGCGTCGAGCCGTCGAGCTGGCCCGAGTTGCGTCCGTTCAGATCAGACGGCGCGCAGGGAGAGCAGGAACTGCCCGCCGCCCGGCTCGACCTTCGTGGTCAGCGCGAGCCCGGGGGCAAACCGGGACAGCCGGTCCAGCAGCCACTCGGCGGCCTCGTCGGCGTCGGCCTGGGTGGGGCAGCGAGCCACGAGCTCTCGGCCGCCCTTGCGGGTCAGCCGCTCCACGGTCGGCGCGATCGGAGCAGGCTCGACGACGAACAGCTGCGGCGACCACGCGACGACCGGCTTGACCGCGCCCTTGCGGGTGTTGCAGGACCGGTGCGCGAGGCGCTCCGCTCCGGCCACACCCTTCTTGCCCTTCGGCGCGGCGCCGCCGTCGATGCTCGGGCCGCGGCCCGCGTTGACGGAGACGTCGGGGTCGACCGGCTCGTCGCACAGCCAGCATCGCCAGGCGTCTCGCTCGCCGACCTCGTTCAGGGTGCTCATGCGCCCGAGGTTACGGGTTGCCCGCGGCTGGTCCAACCTGCCCGAGAGCCAGTGCGGATCCGGAACAGCGCGCCCGGGTTTCCGGCCGTGGCGAGGCGCCTCATCCCTTGTCGCGGCAGACCACCCGCGCGTCGTTCTCAACCTGCCCTCAACGACGTGGAGCTAGCCTGAGCGACGACACCATTTTCCGCCGCGCGACGTCGCCTCTCCGGCCGCACCGACGCTGGCAGCGAGTGGTGGCGGACGATCGGAGAGGACAACAGCCATGAGCTTCCTGTTCGGCAAGAAGCAGACCAAGGTGACCGAGACGCTCGACGCCACGCGGCTGCGGGCCGAGGCGGCCACGCTGACGCACACGAAGTTCCGCGAGGGATACGACATCGCCGCGGTGGACGCGTTCCTCGTCCGCGCCGGCGTCGCGCTGGACGAACGACGCCGCGGCGCGCCGCTGTCGTTGACCCCCGACGCGGTCCTGACCGCGAAGTTCGCCTCGACGAAGTTCCGGGAGGGCTACGACCAGGACGAGGTGGACGACCTGCTCGACCGGGTCGTGGTGAGCCTCAGGACGCCGAGCGCCGGATAGTCCCGGACGTTCCCGCGGGAACGTCCGGTCGCGTGGAAGAGTGCGGGTCGTGCTCAAGCCTGTCCTCGAGACGATCAACCGGGTGAACGCCGCGCACCCGTGGAGCCACAACGACCACTACCACCGGTGGGTGCTGCGGCGGCTGCCGAGGCACGTGCCGAGGGTGCTCGACGTCGGCTGCGGCACGGGCAACCTGGTCCGCGCCATGGCCCGGCGAGCCGGCGTCGCGGCGGGCATCGACCCCGATCTCGACATCATCGCCCTCGGCCGCGAGCATTCGCCCGACCACCCGAACGCGACCTTCGACGTGCTCGATCTGCTGGACGTCCCCGGCCAGAGCGAGTACGACGTGGTCACCGCGATCGCCGTCGTGCATCACCTCCCGTTGGACGCCGCGCTGAGGCGGATGCGCTCGCTGCTCGCCCCCGGCGGGACGATCGTGATCGTCGGCTGCTATCGCGCAGCCACGCGGTCGGACCATCTGCTCGACGTCATCGCGATTCCCGCGAACCTGATCCTCGGGCTCCTCAAGTCCGCCCGCGCCGTCGAGGCGAGCGTCGCGATGACCGCTCCGACCGCGACACCGCAGAGCACCCTCGCCGAGGTCAGAGCCGTCGCGGCAGACGTCCTGCCGGGCGCGCGCATCCGGCGGCGGCTGTTCTGGCGGTACTCGCTCGTCTACCGTGCCCCGAAGCGCTGACCGAGCACGTCGCGAGAACCGCGGCGGAGCGGGGGCGCGGTGTCAGGACGTGGCCCAGCGATCCCGGAAGTCACCCACGGTGAGCGACGACGTCGTCATGTAGGCGACATGAAGAGACAAGGTGATGCCGCCCATGAGCGACGCGAGCTGCTCCGGGGTCCAGCCGAGCAGGCGCTCATTGAGCGGGCTGACCACGAGGCGACGCTCATAGGACAGGCTCACGGCGACGAGGCTCACCGGCCTGCTCGCCTCCGGCGTGTGTGCGTTGATCACCCACCCCACCCACGAGGCATTGACGGAGGGCAGAAAGTCGGGCAGGGCGTCGAGCAGCTGGACGACGACGACTCCGATCGTGGAGCCCTCGGCGTAGGTCAGCGTCATCGGCGTCGGGTCGTCGCCCGCATGGACGTCGCTGCGGGTCACGCGCAGGGTGGTCATCGGTCGCTCTCACATCGATGGTGTCGAAGCTCGTCGCGGAGCCACGCTGGACCTCGATACCGTAGACGATCGACCGCCGACGCATCCGCCCCGGTCACGGTCTGGCGAGATCGTTGGCACCGCCCACGACCAGGTCCGCGGGAACGGTGTCCGACGGCGACGACGGGCGCGGCTCCGGCAGGTCGCCGGCGACCGCGCGTGCCCGGAGCCAGCCGTCCAGCTCGGCCGCGGGTACCGGCCGGGACATCACCACCACGTCCACGACACCGGCATCGAAATCCAAGGCACGAAAACCCGCCACTTCATATTCACGCGCGCCGACGGAACCACCTTCTGAATGCTTTGACCGTCATGCGATGATCGGCGCATGTTGACCAGCCACCTCGACCATCTGGGCGAGCTGATCTGGGCCCAGGACGAGTTCCTGGCCACGATCGGCGAAGTCGATCCCGCTACTCCGGTCCCGTGGTGCGGGAGCTGGCGGGTGCGCGACCTCGTCGTGCACCTCGCGGAGGTCCACCACTGGGCTGCCGCGCAGGCCCGCGACACCCAGGAGGCACCGCTCGGGCGTGGACCGTTCGTGCTCGACGACCTCTACCGCGAGTGCGCCGGTGAGCTTCGCAACACGCTGATCGAGCTGGGCCCCCACGCGGTCGGATCGACGTTCGATGGCTCGGGCCCGGCGTCGTTCTGGCGGCGCCGGCAGCTGCACGAGACGCTCGTGCACCTCTGGGACCTGCGAACAGCGGGTGGCCGCGGGCTCGATGTGCGCCCCGAGCTCTGGGCGGACAGCGTCGACGAGGTCGTGACCGTCCTGCAACCGCGCCAGGTGCGGATGGGCCGGATGCCGCGACTGCCGTCGCCGATCGAGCTCACGGCGGCCGACGTCGACCGCGTGTGGCGACTCGACACCGCCGACAAGGGTCCGGCGGTCGTGCAGGTGCGTGCCCCTGCGTCGGTCCTGGCCCTGATCCTGTGGGGCCGCAGGTCACCCGACGACGCGGAGGTCGAGGTCCGGGGGGACGCCGGCGTGCTGCGCGCCGCCCTGTCCGAAGGACTCACGGCCTGAGGGGCACGGACCGTCCTGCGCGGGTGCCGAGCTCGACCGATCGAGCGGTGGCCCGGTCCCGGGGACCCGTCGCTACAGTTCGAGAATGAAAGCCGCGGTCAGCACGCGCTACGGTCCACCGGACGTGGTTCGGATCGAGGAAGTCGCCATGCCGACGGTCGCCGATCACGAGGTGCTCGTCAAGGTTCACGTAGCCACGGCGAATCGGACGGACTGCGGCTTCCGGTCGGGAACGCCCTTCATCGTCAGGTTCTTCAGCGGGCTGCGGCGGCCACGGGTCACGGTCTTGGGGAGCGAGTTCGCGGGAGTGGTCGAGGCGGTCGGCGGTCGGGTCACAACCTTCGAGGTCGGGACGCGGGTGTTCGGGTACAACGAGAACCGGTGGGGCGCGCACGCCCAGTACCTGACGATCCCCGAGGACGGTCCGATCGCGACCATGCCGCCGAACGTGACCTTCGAGCAGGCGGCCCCCAGCACCGAGGCGTCGCACTATGCGCTCGCGGCGATCAGGAAGACGAAGATCGGCCCCGGGCACGAGGTGCTCGTGTACGGCGCGACCGGAGGGATCGGCACCGCGGCCGTTCAGCTGCTCAAGACGATCGGCGCGAACGTCACCGCGGTGTGCGACACCCCCCAGGTCGACCTGGTCAAGGGCCTCGGCGCGGACCGGGTGATCGACCGGTCGATCGAGGACTTCACGAAGGACCCGCAGACCTACGACGTGGTCCTCGACGCGGTCGGCAAGAGCTCCTTCGGCCGCTGCAGGCCTCTGCTGAAACCGCGCGGAATCTACGCCTCGACCGACTTGGGCCGCTGGGCGCAGAATCCGCTCCTGTCCGTCCTCACTCCGTTCTTCGGCGGAAAGCGGGCAACCATCCCCCTTCCGCAGCGGTACGACCGCGAGCTGGTGCAGCACTTCGGGGACCTGCTCGGCTCGGGCGATTTCAGACCCGTCATCGACCGGCGGTACGACCTCGCACAGATCGTCGATGCCTACACCTACGTCGAGACGGGTCAGAAGATCGGCAACGTGCTGATCGTCGTCGACCCTGCGATCTGAGGTCGCATGCCGTCGGACGACCTGCGCCGGACCTTCGGTGCGGATCCGGGCCGCTACGACCAGGCTCGCCCCGGGTACCCCGCCGCGCTGTTCGCCGACCTCCGCACGCTGGCCGACGTCGGGCCCGGGAGCCGCGTCGCCCGGCGACGCTAGTCCCGCGGCACGTCGCGGTGCGCCGAACGGCCTCGGCTGATCGAGTCGAGCGAGGACCTCAGCCGAGCGGGCAGGCCGGCCACCACGTTGTCGTAGGAGTCCTCGACGAGCTCCTCGACGAGCTCGAAGTCGGCGTCCGGACTCAGCTCGACGGTGATCCAGTGCCGCTTGTTCATGTGGAACCCGGGCCGGATGTTGTCGTGCTCGGCGATGAGCAGCGGCACCTCGTTCGGCTCGGCCTTGAGGTTCACGATCATGTGCTCGCTCACGCGTGGGTTGTGCGTCAGCAGGGCGAACATCTTGCCGTGGACTCGAAACACGTCGAGGTGCGGACCGAAGGGCTGGTCGAGCGTCGCGCCGGGGAGCGCGAGGCAGCCGTCATGACACCACTGCGCGGCGCCGGCAAGCCCGCGGCTGACCGAACCGCGGGCAGGGCGCGGGCTCTCACTCACCTGGGGACGGTCGGCCACAACCCGACCTTAGCCGCGTGCATCGTCGGGCAGCCGAAGCGAACGCCTACCCGCGCTGGCTCTCGGCCCGCTCCGACCGGGCAGCGTCGGCGATCTCCTCCTCCGGCCGCGGCGGAATCGTCTCATCGAACTCAAGGTTGGCGACCTCGTCGTGCGAGGGCTGCTCGGACATCCTGGGCTCCTTCCGACCCAACCCACGGTAGACCCGCGCCGGCGGACCGCGCTGGCGATCCCGCCACGCCGCCACCGTGAGATGCGGCGGATGCACAGCACCCGCGCTCCCGGGCGAGCGTAGGACGAAGGACCCAGACCGCCAAAGGCACTAGATCTAGTGTGACAACCCTGTAATTCACACAAGATCTAGTGTCAGATCGTTCGTCAGGAAGTCGGGGAGCCCGCCGTGACCGTTGTAGAGCTTGACCATGTGGAGTCGATCGATGGGCCGGTCGCCGGCCCGCACATGACCGTTCTCAAGCGCGACGGGCGCCGCCTGCAGTTCGATCACGCGCGAGTTCGCTCCGCGCTGGAGAAGGCGTTCGTCGAGGTGCATGGTGAGCTGACCCCCCTGGCGGACCACACGCTCGCCGACCTGGTGCTGCGCATCGACGGCGAGCTCGGCGCGCGGTTCACCGACGCGGTCAAGATCTACGAGATCCAGAACGTCGTGGAGCACATCCTGCTGGAGAGCCGGGAGTACGACGTCGCCAAGGCGTACATCAACTACCGCGTCCAGCGGGACTTCGCCCGGAGCAAGTCCACGGACATCAACCACTCGATCGTGCAGCTGATCGACAAGGACTCCGCGGTCGTCCACGAGAACGCAAACAAGGACAGCGATGTCTTCAACACCCAGCGTGACCTGACTGCCGGTGCGGTCGGCAAGGCGATCGGCCTGCGGATGCTGCCCCCGCACGTGGCGAACGCCCACCAGAAGGGCGACCTGCACTACCACGACCTCGACTACCACCCCTACTCGCCGATGACGAACTGCTGCCTCATCGACTTCGGCACAATGCTGGCCGAGGGGTTCCGGATCGGCAACGCTCAGGTGGACCCGCCGCGCTCGATCCAGACCGCGACCGCGCAGATCTCGCAGATCATCGCGAACGTCTCCTCCAGCCAGTACGGGGGCTGTTCGGCGAACCGGATCGATGAGTTGCTCGCGCCGTACGCCGCGAAGAACTTCGCCAAGCACCTGGCGGACGCGGAGCAGTGGATCGCCGAGGAGTCCCGGTGGCGGCCCTACGCGGAGGAGAAGACCCGCAAGGACATCTACGACGCGATGCAGAGTCTCGAGTACGAGATCAACACCCTGTTCACCTCGAACGGGCAGACGCCCTTCACCACCCTCGGCTTCGGCCTGGGCTCGGGGTGGCTCGAGCGCGAGATCCAGCGGGCCATCCTGGCGATCCGGATCGGCGGGCTCGGCGGCGAGCGGCGCACGGCGATCTTCCCGAAGCTGATCTTCACCATTCGCCGCGGCCTCAACCTGGAGCCGGGCGACCCCAACTACGACATCAAGCAGCTCGCGGTGGAGTGCGCCACGAAGCGCATGTACCCCGACATCCTGAACTACGACAAGATCGTCGAGCTCACCGGCAGCTTCAAGGTGCCGATGGGGTGCCGCTCCTTCCTGCAGGGCTGGCAGGACGAGAACGGCAAGGACGTCGCCGAGGGGCGGATGAACCTGGGCGTGGTCACGCTCAACCTGCCCCGCATCGCGCTCGAGGCGAGCGACAGCCAGGACGCGTTCTGGGCGCTGCTCGAGGAGCGGCTGAGCACGGTCCACGACGCGCTGGTGTACCGGATCGAGCGGTGCAAGCAGGCCGCGCCTGGCAACGCGCCGATCCTGTACGTGCACGGCGCGTTCGGCCAGCGCCTGAGCCCGGACGACGACGTCGACAGCCTCTTCCGCGGCGGGCGGGCGACTGTCTCGCTCGGTTACATCGGCCTGTACGAGGTGGCCGCCGCCTTCTTTGGAGGCGAGTGGGAGGGCAATCCCGAGGCGAAGGCGTTCACAATGCGGATCCTCCAGTCCCTGCACTCCCACGCCGGGGAGTGGACCGCGGAGCACGGCTACCAGTTCAGCGTCTACTCGACCCCGAGCGAGAGCCTGACCGACCGCTTCTGCCGGCTCGACAAGGCGAAGTTCGGCTCGGTGGCGGACATCACGGACAAGGACTACTACACCAACAGCTACCACTACGACGTGCGCAAGAGCCCGACGCCGTTCGAGAAGCTGGACTTCGAGCAGGACTACCCGGCATTCAGCTCCGGCGGGTTCATCCACTACTGCGAGTACCCCGTGCTGCAGCAGAACCCGAAGGCGCTCGAGGCGGTGTGGGACTACTCCTACGACCGGGTGGGCTACCTGGGTACCAACACCCCCATCGACCACTGCTACGCATGCGGCTTCTCCGGCGACTTCGAGCCGACGGCGCGCGGGTTCGCCTGCCCCGAATGCGGCAACGCCGACCCGCGCACGTGCGACGTCGTCAAGCGCACGTGCGGCTACCTCGGCAACCCGCAGGCGCGACCGATGGTGCACGGGCGGCACTCCGAGATCACCTCGCGCGTCAAGCACATGGCGGGGAGCACCGGGCTGGCCGGCGCGCCCGTGCCCGACGTCGACTGAGGATGCGCGTCCCGGAGCCGGGCCAGTGGCGCTCGGAGAAGCTCAGCCAGGGGTTCGTCGCGGACTACAAACCGTTCGTCTTCGTCGACGGTGAGGGCGTGCGGTGCAGCCTGTACGTCAGCGGCTGCCTGTTCGCGTGCGAGGGCTGCTTCAACGAGAAGACCTGGAGCTTCCGGTACGGGCAGCCCTACGCCGACGAGCTCGAGGAGCGGGTCCTGGCGGACCTGGCGCACGAGTCCGTGCAGGGGCTGACCCTGCTCGGCGGCGAGCCGTTCCTCAACACCGGCGTGTGCCTGCGCCTGGCCCGGCGGGTGCGGGAGCGGTTCGGCGCCGACAAGGACATCTGGTGCTGGACCGGCTACACGTTCGAGCAGCTGGCAGTCGAGACCCCGGACAAGGTCGCGCTGCTGGAGCACCTCGATGTCCTCGTCGACGGACCGTTCGATCTCGCCAGGCGCGACCTCACCCTGCAGTTCCGCGGCAGCAGCAACCAGCGGGTGCTCGACGCGCCCGCCTCGCTGGCCGCGGGCGAGGCGGTGGCCTGGGGGCACCGAACGGACGCCACCGAGAGCTACGAGCAGCTCGACCGCCGGTCACTGATCTAGCCGGAACACCGTTGGAGTTGTCAGCCCCTACGCGCGGCAGGGACCGCGCCAGGGCTGACACGGGACTCCTGGCGGTCAGCGGCCTGCTTCCACCGCCGTCAGGGCCTCGTCGTAGATCCCGAGTGCGGTCTCGACCTGCGCGTCGGTCACGATGCACGGCGGCACGACGTGGATCCGGTTGTCGGCGAGGAACGGCAGCAGGCCGCGCGCCATGAGCTCGCGCTTCACCGCGCCCATCACCGCCGCGGGTACCGGCTCGCGGGTCTCGCGGTCCGTCACCAGCTCGAGGGCCCAGAACACGCCGACCCCGCGCACCTCGCCGATCACCGGGTGGCGCTCCGCGAGCTCGGCGAGCCCCGGCGCCAGCAGGTCCGCTCCGATGCGAGCCGCGTTCTCGATGACCTTCTCGTCCTCCATCGCCGCGATGCTCGCCACGATCGAGGCCATCGCGAGCGGGTGCCCGGAGTACGTCAGGCCGCCGGGGAACACCCGGTCGTCGAAGAACGACGCGATCTGCTCCGAGATGATCACCCCGCCGGCCGGGACGTAGCCAGAGTTGACGCCCTTGGCGAAGGTGATCAGGTCCGGCGCGACGTCGTGCTGGTCGAAGGCGAACCACGATCCGGCCCGCCCGAACCCGGCCATGACCTCGTCCAGGATCAGCACGACGTCGTACCGGTCGGCGATCGCGCGCACGCCCGCGAGGTAGCCCGGCGGGGGCACGAGCACGCCGCCGGTCCCGACGATGGTCTCGAGCAGGACCGCCGCGACGGACGACGCGCCCTCGGACACCAGGACCCGTTCGAGGTGCTGGAGCGCACGCTCGCACTCCTGCTCGGGGGTGCTCGCCCAGAACTCGCTGCGGTACAGGTACGGCCCGAAGAAGTGCACGTGGCCGCGCGCGAACTCGTTCGGGACCCGCCGCCAGTCGCCCGTCGCCACGATCGCCGCGCCGGTGTTGCCGTGGTACGAGCGGTACGCGGACAGCACCTTGTCCCGGCCGGTGACCTGTCGCGCCATCCGGATCGCGTTCTCGTTCGCGTCCGCTCCCCCGTTGGTGAAGAACACCTTCGAGCAGCTCGCCGGCGCGTGGGCGAGGATCGCGCGCGCCGCCAGGCCGCGCGGCAGCACGGCGTGCGAGGGCGCGACGGTGGTGAGCAGCTGGGCCTGCTCCGCGATCGCCGCGACGACCCGCGGGTGCTGGTGGCCGATGTTGACGTTGACCAGCTGGCTGGAGAAGTCCAGGTAGCGGGTGCCGTCACCGGCCTCGACCTCGCAGCCCTGCGCCGAGCGGATCACGAGCGGGTCGAACGACCCCTGGGCGGACCACGAGTGCAGGACGTGCGCCTTGTCGAGCTGGTAGGCGAGGCGGCCGTCGTCGTCGGACACTGCGCTGCCGGACGTGGTCATGAGGTCGCCAGCACGGGCTGGGCCATTGCGGGGATGATGCGCTCGCCGTACATGCGTAACGTCACTTCCTTGTTGTCGTGCTGGAGGTACCCGGCGAACTGGTGCACGCCGAGGTCCCGCAGGGCTTGGAGCTTCTGGACGTGCTCGGCGGGGGTCCCGAGCAGGCAGAACCGTTCGACGATCTCATCCGGGACGAAGGACGCGTGCACGTTCCCGGCGCGGCCGTGCTCGTTGTAGTCGTAGCCCTGGCGTCCGGCGATGTAGTCGGTGAGGGCCACCGGGATGGCCGAGCCCGCGCCGTACTTGGCGACGAGGTCCGCGACGTGGTTGCCGACCATGCCGCCGAACCAGCGGCACTGCTCGCGCATGTGCGCCCGCTCGGTCGGGGAGCCGCCGTCCCCGACGTACATAGGGGCGGCCACGCAGAATTTTACGGCTGCGGGGTCGCGGCCCGCCTTCTCGGCCGCGTCCCGGACCACCTTGATCGTCCAGGCGGCGATGTCCGGGTCCGCGAGCTGCAGGATGAACCCGTCGCCCACCTCACCGGCGAGCTTGAGGGCGAGCGGCCCGTACGCCGCGACCCACACCTCCAGCGCCGACCCCGTGCTCCACGGGAAGTGCAGCGTCTTGTCATTCAGCTCGACCGGGCGGTCGTTGGCCAGCTCGCGGATCACGTGGATGGCCTCGCGCAGGGTGGCGATCGTGGCCGGGCGGCCGTTGAGCGTGCGGACCGCGGAGTCCCCGCGCCCGATGCCGCACACCGTCCGGTTGCCGTACATCTCGTTGAGGGTCGCGAACAGGGAGGCGATCACGGTCCAGTCCCGCGTCGCGGGGTTGGTCACCATCGGCCCGACCATGATCCTGCGCGTCGCGGCGAGGATCGCGGAGTAGATGACGAACGGCTCCTGCCACAGCAGATGCGAGTCGAAGGTCCACACGTAGCCGAAGCCGTGCGTCTCGGCCTGCCGCGCGAGGTCGATCGTGCGCGACGCGGGCGGGTTGGTCTGCAGGACGACGCCGAATTCCATGCCGGGTGGCTCCTCAGATCAGGTACTGCGAGAGTTCACGCTTGACGTACCGGCCGTGGCCCGCGTGGCCGCGGAACTCGCCGTCGGCGATCACCACCTCGCCGCGGGAGAGCACGGTCTCGACGTGCCCGTCGATCTCGAAGCCCTCCCAGGCGGAGTAGTCGAGATTCATGTGGTGGGTCTTGCCGAGCCCGATCGAGGTGTGGCCGGCCGGGTCGTAGATGACGACGTCGGCGTCGGCCCCGGGGGCGAGGACGCCCTTGCGGCCGTAGAGCCCGAACATCCGTGCGGGCGTCGTCGCGCAGATCTCGATCCAGCGTTCGAGGCTGATCCGCCCGGTGACGACGCCCTGGTAGAGCAGGTCCAGGCGGTGCTCGACGGACCCGATGCCGTTGGGGATCTTCGAGAAGTCCCCGATGCCCCGCTGCTTCTGGGTCAGGCAGAACGGGCAGTGGTCGGTCGAGACGACCTGCAGGTCGTTCGTGCGCAGCGACTGCCACAGGTGGTCCTGGTGGCGCTCGGCCCGCGAGCGCAGCGGCGTCGAGCAGACCCACTTCGCGCCCTCGAACCCGGGCGCGCCGAGCTGTTCCTCCAGGGAGAGGTACAGGTACTGCGGGCACGTCTCGCCGAACACGTTCTGCCCGCCGTCGCGGGCCCGGGCGATCTGCTCGGCCGCCTGCTTGGCCGAGACGTGCACGACGTACAGCGGCGCGCCGGTCAGGTTCGCCAGCATGATCGCGCGGTGCGTGGCCTCCTCCTCGACCTGCCACGGGCGGGTGAGGCCGTGGAAGTACGGCGCGGTGTCGCCGCGCGCGAGGGACTGCTGCACGAGCAGGTCGATCACGCTGCCGTTCTCCGCGTGCATCATGATCATCGAGCCGTTCTGGGCGGCACGCTGCATGGCCTTGACGATCTGGCCGTCGTCGGACAGCAGGACGCCCTTGTAGGCCATGAACAGCTTGAAGCTGGTCACGCCCTCGGCCACCAGCTCGTCCATCGCGTCCAGGGAGGAGTCCTGGACGTCGGACAGGATCTGGTGGAAGCCGTAGTCGATCGCGCAGTTGCCCGCCGCCTTCTCGTGCCACAGCGCGTACTGGTCGAGCGGGTTCTCCCCCGCGTACTGCACGACGAAGTCGACGATCGTCGTCGTGCCGCCCCACGCGGCGGCCGTGGTGCCGGTCTCGAAGGTGTCCGAGGCGAACGTGCCGCCGAACGGCATCTCCATGTGCGTGTGCGCGTCGACGCCGCCGGGGATGACGTACTTGCCGGTCGCGTCGATCACCGCATCGACGCTCCCGACGAGGTCGACGCCGAGCGCGGTCGAGCCCGGGGCGAGCAGGGCCGCGATCGTCTCGCCGTCGATGAGCACGTCCGCGGCGCCGCGGCCGGTCGAGTTCACGACCGTGCCGCCCGTGATCAGAGTCTTCATCGCTGCTCCTCGGTCATCGGGTTCGGGTCACGGCGCGACGAGCGGGCCGTAGGCGTCGGGGCGGCGGTCGCGGTAGAACTGCCAGGTCTCGCGCACCACCCGGATCTGGTCGAGGTCGATGTCCCGGACCAGCACCTGCGGCTCGGTCGCCGAGCCGACGTCGCCCACGTAGTTGCCGTCCGGTCCGACGACGTAGGAGCTGCCGTAGAAGTTGACCGCCTCGTCGCCGTACTCGTTGTCCTCGCGGCCGACCCGGTTGGTCGCAACGATGAAGTACCCGTTCGCGACGGCGGCGGCCGGCTGCTCGATCTCCCAGAGCTTGTTGGAGATCCCCGGCGCCGTGGCGTTCGGGTTGAAGACGATCTCGGCCCCGTTCAGCCCGAGCGCGCGCCACCCCTCCGGGAAGTGCCGGTCGTAGCAGATGTTGACCCCGACCTTCCCGATCGCCGTGTCGAAGATCGGCCAGCCGAGGTTGCCCGGGCGGAAGTAGAACTTCTCCCAGAACTTCGGCAGGTGCGGCAGGTGGTGCTTGCGGTACTTGCCGAGGTACGAGCCGTCCGCGTCGACGACGGCGGCGGTGTTGTACAGGAAGCCGGCCTGCTCCTTCTCGTACACCGGCAGGATCATCACCATCCCGAGCTCCTTGGCCAGCGCGGCGAACCGCTCGGTCGTGGGGCCGGGCACGGACTCGGCGTACTCGAAGTACTTGCGGTCCTGGGTGATGCCGAAGTACGGGCCGGTGAACAGCTCCTGGAACGAGATCGCCTGGGCGCCCTGGGCCGCGGCCTCGCGGGCGAAGCCCTCGTGCAGCCTGATCATCGACTCCTGGTCGCCCGTCCAGGTGGCCTGCGTGAGCGCGACGCGTACGACGGTCATGGGATCCTCCGGTCATGCGGCTCCGGCCCGTCGACAGCTGCCAACGGCCATGCAAGGACCTTGGCCCTGCGCGAGCCGCCCCGCAAGACCCGCCGCGGCCCGGCGGACCAGCGGGTGACCTGCGGATAAGGTGATCCACGGAACCCGGCCCGTCCTTGGCCCGGAGGTGCCGCCCGGTCTTGGACGGTGAGTCCACAGGCGCGACGTGCGCCCGCGCCAACTGCGACGCCGCGACGGCGTGCAGCTCGCACGCCGCCGTCCGCCACGTCCCCGCCAGGAGTGCTCGCCCCATGCCATCCCCCCTTTCCGCCGCCCCGACCCGGCGTCGTGCGACCGTCGCGTGGGCCACCGGCGTCGCTCTCCTCACCCTCGCGGGCTGCACGACGGCGGCGCCGGCCGAGCCGGGCCGCTCACCAGGTGCCGCGGCTGGCTCGTCCGCGGCGGCCTTCACGCCGGTCACCGTGGACAACTGCGGCACCAAGGTCACGGTCACGAAGCCGCCGACGCACGTCGTCGCGATCAAGTCGACGTCGAACGAGATGCTGCTCGCGCTGGGGCTGCAGAACTCGCTCGCCGGGTCCGCTTTCGCCGACGGCCCGGTCCCGACCCGGTACAAGGCGGCCGCCGCGAACGTCCCGGTGCTGTCCGACCAGGTGCCCGGCCCGGAGGCGCTGCTCGCGGTGGCGCCCGACTTCGTCTACGGCGGCTGGGAGTCGAACTTCTCCGCCGACGGCGCGGGCGACCGCACCACCCTCGCGGACCGCGGCATCGGCACGTACGTGTCGCCCGCCGCGTGCAAGGAGAAGGGCTACCAGCCCGACCCGCTCACGTTCGAGGACGTCTACAGCGAGATCCGCGAGGTCGCGAGCCTGTTCGGGGTCGCCGACCGCGCCGAGACGCTGATCACCGCCCAGAAGCGCGCGCTCGCCACGGTGGCCAAGCCCGCCAAGCCGACGACGGCGCTCTGGTACAGCTCCGGCGCGGACACCCCGTACGTCGGGGCCGGCATCGGCGCACCCCAGATGATGATGGACAAGGCCGGGCTCACCAACATCTTCGCGGACGTGCACGACACCTGGACGTCGGCCGGGTGGGAGTCCGTGGTGGCCGCGGATCCGGACGTCATCGTGCTGGTCGACGCGAGCTGGAACACGGCCAAGAAGAAGATCTCCCTGCTCGAGGCGAACCCCGCGACCAACAAGCTCACCGCGGTGCGCGAGCACCGGTACCTGACGATCCCGTTCCCGGCGGCCGAGGCGGGCGTGCGCAATGCGGACGCGGTCGTGAGCCTGTCCAAGCAGCTCGCCGCGCTGCCGCCCCAGGACTGAGGGCCGCGGCGTGGACCGGGGCCGGTGGCGCCCACCGCTCACCCTCCTGGTCGGGGCCGGGTTCGCCCTGCTCGTCGCGACGGTGCTGGTCACCGTGACCATCGGACCCGCGCAGATCGCGGTGGCCGACGTCGCGCGCTCCATCGCCGGGCACCTCGGGCTGGGCGGGTTCGCCGGGGCCGACGGCGTGCCGCGGTTGCTGGACGCGATCGTGTGGGACCTGCGCCTGCCGCGCGTGCTCACCGCCGGCGCGGTGGGGGCGGGGCTCGCCCTCGCGGGGGCGGTGATGCAGAGCCTGACCCGCAACGCGCTCGCGGACCCGTATCTGCTCGGGCTGTCCTCGGGCGCGTCGCTGGGTGCGGTCGCGGTGCTCGTCGTCGGCGTCGGGCTGCTGCTGCCGGTCGCGGCGTTCGCGGGCGCGCTGCTCGCGCTGGTCGCGACCCTGACCCTGGCCCGGACCGGCGGGGTCCTCACGCCCGGGCGCGCGGTGCTCGCCGGCCTCGCGGTCTCCCAGCTGTGCGCGGCCGGGACGTCGTTCGTCATCTTCTGGACCG
The DNA here is from genome assembly GCF_036565025.1 of Pengzhenrongella sp. Classification (NCBI taxonomy): domain Bacteria; kingdom Bacillati; phylum Actinomycetota; class Actinomycetes; order Micrococcales; genus Pengzhenrongella; species Pengzhenrongella sp. The sequence goes on along the minus strand of NZ_DATCNW010000281.1, from coordinate 7,655 downwards.
CGACCGGCGACTCGTACCGGGAGATCCTCAGCTGGCTGATGGGGTCGCTCGCGGGCACGACCTGGTCGTCGGTCGCGATCTCCGGGGTCGCGCTGCTCGCGGTCGGCGCCGTCCTGCTCGTCTCGGCGACCCGGCTGGACGCGTTCGCGTTCGGCGACACCGCGGCCGCGGCGCTCGGCATCGACGTCGAACGCACCCGGTGGACGCTCATGACGCTCGTCGCGCTGCTCACCGGGGCGATGGTCGCGGTCAGCGGTGCGATCGGCTTCGTCGGGCTGGTGCTGCCGCACGCGGTGTCGGTGGCCACCGGTCCCGCGCACCGGCGGTTGCTGCCGGTCGCCGCGCTGTGCGGCGCGGTGTTCCTGATCTGGGCGGACACCCTCGCCCGGACCGTCTTCGACCCGCGCGAGCTGCCGGTCGGCATCATCACGGCGCTGATCGGGGTGCCGGTCTTCGCGGTGATCCTGCGGCGCGGCCGGGGTGCGGCATGGAGCTGACGATCGCGGGGGTGGGTACCCGGCTCGGAGGCCGCTGGGTGGTCGACAGCATCGACGCGACGCCGCCGGCCGGGCGGCTGACCGGGTTGCTCGGGCCCAACGGAGCCGGGAAGACGACGCTGCTGCGGCTGGTCGCGGGACTGCTCGTGCCGGAGCGCGGGGCGGTCCTGGTGGGATCGGACGGGTTGGCGGGCTCGAGCGCGGACCCGGTCGCGGTGCACCTGCTCCCCCGGCGGGCCCGGGCTCGACGTATCGCGCTGCTCGAGCAGGAGTCCTCGAGCACCGTCCCGCTCACGGTGCGCGAGGTGGTCGCCCTCGGACGCATCCCGTACCGCACGCTGTGGGGCGCCGACACCGGTGCCGGGGCGGGCGAGGACCCGGTGGACCGCGCGCTCGCCAACGCGCAGGCCGCCCACCTCGCGGACCGGGCGTGGTCGGACCTGTCCGGCGGAGAACGCCAGCGGGTGCACATCGCCCGCGCGCTCGCCCAGCAGCCCGAGCTGATGCTGCTCGACGAGCCGACGAACCACCTGGACGTGAACGCGCAGCTCAGCGTGCTTGGGTTCGTGCGCGACCTCGGCACCACGACGGTCGCCGCGCTGCACGACCTCAACCTCGCCGCGGCGTTCTGCGCGCACGTGCTGGTGCTCTCCAAGGGACGGCTCGCGGCGGCGGGCCATCCGCGCGACGTTTTGCGACCGGATCTGATCCGCGACGTCTACGGTGTCGATTGCGACGTGCTGACCCACCCGCGCACCGGCCGACCGGTGATCGCGTTCGCCGAGGAGGTCCGTTGAAGATCACGGTGCTCTCGGGGGGCGTCGGCGGCGCGCGTTTCACCCGCGGGCTGCTCGCCCACCTGGCCACGACCCGGTCCGACCGGGGCGGCGGGACGAGCGCGGAGGTCACCGTGATCGCCAACACGGGTGACGACATGTGGCTGCACGGCGTGCGCATCTGCCCCGACCTGGACACCCTGATGTACACCCTCGGCGGCGGCGTACACGAGGACCAGGGCTGGGGCCGGGCCGGTGAGAGCCGCCGGACGTCCAGCGAGCTCTCCCACTACGACGTCGACAGCGAGTGGTTCACGCTCGGCGACCTCGACCTCGCGACGCACCTCGCGCGCACCGGTCTGCTGCGCTCCGGGCAGACGTTGTCGCAGGTCACCGAGCGGCTGTGTCGCCGCTGGGAGCCCGGGGTCCGGCTGCTGCCGATGACCGACCAGGAGGTCGAGACGCACGTCGTCGTCGATGCCGCGGCCGGGGGGACGCGGCTGCTGCACTTCGAGGAGTGGTGGGTCCGGCACCGTGCGGCCCTGCCCGCCCGCGCGTTCGTCCAGGTCGGGCTCGAGTCCGCGAGCGCCGCGCCGGGGGTCGTCGCCGCGCTGCTGGACGCCGACGTCGTCGTGCTGCCGCCGTCGAACCCCGTCGTGTCGATCGGCACGATCCTGGCCGTGCCGGGGATCTGGGAGGCCCTCGTCGCGACGGCCGCGCCGGTCGTGGGGATCTCCCCGATCGTGGGCGGCGCGGCGGTGCGCGGGATGGCCGATGCGTGCCTGCGGGCGATCGGGGTCGAGACGTCGGCCGCCGCCGTCGCCCGCCACTACGGCCGGCGGGAGGCGGGCGGCGTGCTCGACGCGTGGCTGATCGACACGGTCGACGCCGACGCCGCGGCGGGGCTGCGATCCGACGGCTGGCGGGTCGGGGTGGCCCCGACCCTGATGACCGACGTCCCCGCAACGGCCGAGATTGCCGCCCGCGCACTCAAGCTTGTGGTGACCGGGCACCCGGCCTGAGCACTCCAGGCCACTCACCAACCTGCGCGCGCTGCCGATGGGTTCGACATGTCGGCAACCGCATGATCGCGCGTAGGCGGGCGAGGCCGCCTCGTCGATTCCTCGTCGGCTCTGCCGCTGCTCTTCTTCTGCTGTTGGTCGCTGGATGCGCCTACCTGCCGGGATACGGCTCGCAGGCCCTGCCGGGTGGCTGCCTGGTCGCCTCAGCTAAGTGCGTGTCGGCGGTCCGGTCCGAATGGGGACGAACGGGTGCGATCCCAGCGGCGGCCCGCGATGGCACCATACAATCCGATGGTCATGTACTGGTCGTTTGTTGGTGGTCGAATCACATTCTTGCGTCCTACCGCATCGGGCGCCCCACGAAAATTCAGCCCAACTCGACGGTGGCCGGTTTTCCCGCGCACAGGCATACCTATGAGAACAATGTCTTCTACGAATGGAACGAAGGCACCGACGGATACCTGATCATCGGGGAACTCAACAACGAGACCCAGATCCTCAAAGAAATCGCCAACCGCGAGACTCTCTGATGAGCAGCGTCGGGGTGGCTCGGAACGACCCTGGCGAGGCTCCATCGACGTGTTCATGCCGATCCCGACCTCATGTCGGCCCGCGACCGGTTCGGCTTGCCGCATGCTTGGCACCGAGCGCGCCTCCCGTCAGTGGCCCGGCCGCCCCGATTGCCACCCGAAAGGCCCCCGTGAGCCCCAGCACCGTAGGCCACGGCCGCGCCCGTCACACACCGCCGCCCACGCGTGCACCCGTGTCCCTCACCCCACGGATGGTCGCCCTCGGCGCGGTGGCGGTCCCGGCTGTGCTCGCGGTCCTCTTCTGGGCATTCCACGGGTCCGTCACCAGCATCGCACGGGGCGTCTGGGCGAGCGCCACCTGGAAGGTGATCCTGATCGGCGTCGTCGTCGCGCTCGTCCTGCTCGCCAAGAGCAGGCGCAAGCTCAGCGCCCTGGTCGTCGTCCTCGTCATCCTGGCGGCCATCCCGGGCGCGTTCCTCGGCGGATTCACCCGGCAGAGCGCGCTGCTCGGGTCCGTGAAGACTGTGGAGCACGACCAGCCCGGCTACGACTGGCGGCTGCCCTGGGCCACCGCCGCCGCGTCCGCTGACAGCCGCGCCGGGGACGTCGTCGGCGACTTCGACTCCACCGACACCACGTTCCTGCCCGCGTCGAACTCCTACGCGACGCCCGTGCTCGCGCGCGGCAGGCTCGTCAACGGGTTCAACCAGGTCGCCGTCCAGTCCCGGACCGCGGCGACCGCGACCGTGTGCAGCTTCGCCGCCCAGGTGCCCGTCGATCAGGGCTGGTTCGCGTACAACCTGCGCCGCGCCCTGTCGTTCGTGGACCCACGGCTGATGGCCACCGGCTCCGACGTGTGGGTGTACTGCGACGGCAAGGCCGCGAAGCTCGTCATCCCCGTGACCAAGTACGTCGGCTTCCCCGAGTCGCACCGCCTCCCCGCCGGGGTGCTCGTCTACGACGGGAAGACCGTCACCCACCTCAAGTCCGTGCAGGCCGGCGCACTGCCCGGGCCGGTGTACCCACAGTCCCTCGCGGCCGCGCAGCGTGAGTCCACCCAGGCCGCGGACGGGCTCGGTGCGCGCGTCTTCAACAGGGCCGGGTTTGAGACGGTCGAGGGAGGCGCGGCGAATCCGGACGACGGCAACGTCTCCGAGCTCCTGCTGAACCGGACCGACAAGACCGGGTGGGACTACGTCACCGCGCTCACCCCGCGCGGGACGAGCAAGTCCATCGCGGCGGTGTCCACGATCGCCGCCGACCGGGTCACCTACGGCACCCTGAACCCGCTCACGATCCACAAGCTCGCCCGGTCACGGGAAGGCAACACGGCCCTGTCGAACCGGGTCGTCACCGCGTTCCCCGTCCTGAATTGGAAGGCGAACAGCCTGGAGATCATCGAGGTACTGCCGACCTCGGACGGGCTGTGGACCGCGACCATCGCGAACGCCACGTCCGCGACCCGGCGCGTGCAGATCAAGGCCGATCGCTCGCTGTGCCTGACTGACCTCGCGGGGACCGTGCAGCGGTGCGTGGACGCGGACGGCGCCACGCAGAGCGCGAGCGGGGAGCCGATCCAAGCGGGCACGGGCGCGGGCGGTCGGCCTATCGCGCCGTCGGCCGACCTGACGGCGCTGACGAACTCCGAGCTCGCCGACCTGCAGGCGAGGGTCGCCGCGGAGGTCACCAACCGCCTCACTGCGGAGAAGTGAACCTGCACGGTCGACTCCCCCGCCGGAGCGTTCAGACCCGACGTAGCGCGCGGACGGTGCGCGGGCCGGGGCCTCGCGCGAGGACTGCCTCGAGATCGGCTCGGACATCGACGTCGGTCTCGAGGCCCGAGCCCGCGGCGACGTTCAGGCGGGTATGACCCCGGGCTAGGTGGGCCGCGGCCGAGCCGGGGCCGAAGGCCGGGTCCATCGCCACGCCGGGCGCCGCTGTCAGCAGCGTGGTACCCGTCCCGGCGGCGTCCAGCACCACCCCGAGCGGGTGGGCGCTGCCCTGCCCGAGCGCGGCGTCGAGGTCGCCCGGACGCAGCGCCGGCAAGTCTCCGAGCAGCACCGCGACGCCGTTCGCAGGGGTCAGCCGCCGCGCCCGGTCGATACCGGCGCGCACCGCAGGGTTCAGCCCACCGGGATCGGGCTCGCGGACGACGTGCACGACGACCCGGCCCGGCGCCGCACCGACGGCACGCCGAGCCGCCCGGGCGGTCGCGAGGTCATCGGTCACGACCACGATCGTCTCGACGCGCCGGGCGGCCGCCGCCGCCGCGAGAGTGTCCCCCGCCATCGCCCGCGCGAGGAGTACTCGGGGCGTGGGCGGGAGCCAGCCCGCGAGCCGCGACTTCACCTCGGGACCAGCCTTGAGCGGGACGACCACCGTCCAGCGCAACTCGTCGGACCCGAGCGCGGCGCGCAGTCGATCCCCGTCGTTGCGGCCCTCGTCGACCTGCCGGCCGTCGGTCATCCGTCACCCGCCGCGGGAGCCGCGGGAGGAAATATCGACGTCTGAATCATTTCAGGCACGCGTGGCTGAATCCTTGCCCTGAACTGCGCACCCACCGAGCGCAAAAGCTGCGAGCAGGACGAGCGCACGGGAACGCTTCACAAATACCCCGAGTCTTCTTGTCTTCTTGAAGTGGGCACCGATGCCGGCTAGGCCCGCGCGACCTGGGTGTTCGAGACCTGGGCGCGCGGGCGCATCACCAGCTGATCGATGTTCACGTGATGCGGCCGGGTCAGGGTCCACACCACCGCGTCCGCGACGTCGTCGGCCGTCAGCGGCGCGTCGACCCCGGCGTACACGGCCTCGGCCTTCGCGGCGTCGCCGCCGAAGCGGTTGAGCGAGAACTCCTCGGTCGCGACCATGCCGGGCGCGATCTCGATCACGCGCACCGGCTGACCGATGAGCTCCAGGCGCAGCGTCGTGGCGATCTGCCGCTCGGCGTGCTTGGCCGCGACATAGCCGCCACCACCGGGGTAGGTGTCGTGCGCGGCGGTCGAGGTCATCACCACGACGTCGCCGCGCCCCGACGCGACCAGCGCCGGCAGCAGGGCCTGGGTCACCCGGAGCGTGCCGAGAACGTTGAGCTCGAACATCCCGCGCCAGTCCTCGAGCGCGGAGCTCGCGATCGGCGCCGCACCCTGCGCGCCGCCGGCGTTGTTCACCAGCGCGTGCACCGGGCCGCCCGCGGTGACCTCGGCGGCGAGGCGCGCGACGTCGTCGTCGGACGTGACGTCGGCGACCAGCACGCTCGCGCCCGTCTCGGCCGCGAGCGCCGCCAGCCGGTCGGCGCGGCGCGCGACCGCGACGACGTCCCAGCCCGCCGCCCGCAGCCGTCGCACGGTCGCTGCCCCGATGCCCGACGACGCGCCGGTCACCACGGCTCGGAGCTGCTCGGGCACGGCGGGGCTGGCGGGGAGGTTCTGGGTCATGGATGTCACCCTGCCAGAAGGTTCACCCGGCGCTACCACGCCTCGCAAACCCGGCAGCCGTATTACGTTGAACGTCACACCGTCGTAGAGCGAGAGGGGCACGTGGATGCGCCGGTTCGTCGTGCCGCTCGCGGTCGCGGTCACGGTCGCCTTCGCTGCGGGCGCGATCGCGCTCACCACCGGCGGGCGGGACAGCCCCCCGGTCACCGCGGATCCCACGGTGCACTTCACCGCGGCGGGCGACTACAGCACCGAGGCCGCCACCAAGTCCGTGCTGAGCAAGGTCGGCGAGATCGGCCCCGACCTCCACCTCGCGCTCGGGGACCTCTCGAACGGCGGCACCGGGCGCGAGCAGGACTGGTGCGACCTTGTCACCCGGTACGTGGGCACGCGCTTCCCGTTCGAGGTCGTCTCCGGAGACGACGAGTCCAACGGGCAGCACGGCAACATCGACGCACTGTCCTCGTGCCTGCCGAACCAGCTGCCGGGCGCGGTGGGGGCCTACGGCCGCCAGTGGTACGTCGACGTGCCCGCGCGGAACCCCGTGGTGCGGTTCGTGATGATCTCCCCCGGCCTGAAGTTCCCCGCCGAGACGTATGACTACTCGGTCGGCACGCCGCGGTACACCTGGACCGCCGGGGTGATCGACGGCGCCCGGGCCGCCTCGATCCCCTGGGTCGTCGTCGGGATGCACAAGCCGTGCCTGACCACCGGGAAGGACCCGTGCGGGTCCGGCACCGACCTGCTGAACCTGCTGCTGTCCAAGAAGGTCGACCTGGTGCTCCAGGGTCATGCCCGCGCCTACGAGCGGACCAAACAGCTCGCCCTGGGGCCCGGCTGCCAGGCCGTGGTGCCCGGCCCGGCGGACAAGGACTGCATCGCGGATGCCGGTCCGGGCTTCGTCAAGGGTGCCGGCACGGTCTTCGCGACCGTCGGGACCGGCGGCTTCGCCCAGCACCCGCTCAACCCGACGTCGCCCGAGGCGCCGTACTTCGCGACGACCTCCGGCAAGGACACGGCCACCTGGGGCCCGCTGGACGTCGAGGCCTCGTCCTCGAAGCTCTCCGCGAGCTTCGAGCGCGCCGCGGGCGGCTCGTTCACCGACGCCTTCACGATCCGGCCCGCGGGCCCCGGACAGAACGTCGCGCCGATGGCCTCGTTCACGGCCGGCTGCGAGCTGCTCGTGTGCGCCGTCGACGCGACCGGCTCGAGCGACCCGGACGGTGCGGTGCGCTCCTACGGCTGGGATTTCGGGGACGGCCAGACCGGAACCGGGCAGACCGCCCGGCACACCTACCGGCACACGGGCAGCTACACCGTCACCCTCACGGTCACGGACAGCGACGGCGCGAAGGTGAGCACGACCCACACGCTCTCGCCGAACGCGACCGGCGGG
>NZ_DATCNW010000280.1:0-3427 GCF_036565025.1 Pengzhenrongella sp. | reverse complement strand
CGCCGCAGCCGGGCGGCGCGCGCGGCCGCGCGGACCTCAGCGGATCAGTACCCGCCGGTGCCGAACTGGACAGCGACGAGCCCGGCGGACCCGAGGACGATCGCGATGCAGATCCCGAGCAGCCCGCCCGCGATGGCGGCCGCAACGGCGCCGGCGGTGCGCCCGCCCCGGGCCGCGATCAGGGCCGGCACCGCGAAGGCCACGACGCCGAGCGCCGCGTTGCCCCACGACGGCTTGCCGGTGACCAGGATCGTCACGACGAGCGCGAGCACGGCCAGCGTGCCCAGGCCGAGCAGGCCCCACCGCCAGTACCTCAGCACCAGGGTCCGGGCCCGCGCCGGCGCCCCGCCGCGCCTGCCACGCACCAGCCACCACAGCACGATGGCGAGCACCGCGGCCACCGTGAGCTTCGCGGGGCCGGAAAGGTCGGTGACCGCATCCAGCACGATGGACGTGATCATGCTCGGGATCACCGGGACGATGAGATCCTCGAGCGAGGCCGGACGGGCAGGTGCCTGGCGGACGACGTCCATGCGTCCCATCGTGGACCACACCGGACAATGTCGCCCGACGGCGCCCGGGCCGATTAGCCTTGCCAGGCCCGGCAATCGACGGGAGCCGACGCGGGCCGGCGCACAACCACGCGGGCAACACGAGGTGACGAGCATGCGGGTAGGCATCATCGGGCTCGGCGCGATCGCACAGAAGGCGTACCTGCCCGTCCTGACCAGCATGCCGGGCGTCACGCCGGTGCTGGTCACGCGCACTCCGCGCACCCTGATCGCGGTCGGTGACGCGTACCGAGTGCGGGACCTGTACGGGTCCGTGAGCGAGGCGATCGCGTCCGGCCTGGACGCGGCGTTCGTGCACACGCCGTCGCCGACGCACCCGGCGATCGTCGCCGAGCTGCTGAACGCCGGCGTGCCCGTGCTCGTCGACAAGCCGCTCGCGACCGATCAGACCGCGGCGCACGACCTCGCGGTGCTCGCCGCCCAGCTGCGGGTCTCGCTGATGGTCGGGTTCAACCGCCGGTACGCGCCGGCGTACCGGACGCTGTCGCAGTGGGGGGACCTCGACGTGGTCACCCTGACGAAGCACCGCGAGTCGAAGCCCGGTCTCGTGCGGGACATGGTGTTCGACGACTTCATCCACGTGATCGACACGCTGCGCTTCCTGGTCCCGTCCGAGATGGCCGACCTGGTGGTGTCCACGAGCGTGGACGACCGCAGCCGCTGCCGCCGGCTCGCGATCCAGTTCACCGGCAACGGGTGCCTGGCCGTCGGGATCATGAGCTGGACGGCGGGGGCGACCCAGGAGGTGCTGGACGTCATCGGCGACGGTCGACGGCGCACGGTGACGGACCTCGCCGATGTCGTCGACCTGACGGGTGTCGAGCAGCTGGTGCGCCGCGACGGCTGGGCACCCGCGACCCGGCTGCGCGGGTTCGAGGCGATGTGCGGGGAGTTCCTGGACGCCGTGAGCGAGGGCCGACTGCTCGACGCGACCGACGCCGCGCTCACCCACGAGGTCTGCGAGCGCGTGGTGCTCGACGCGCTGCTCCGCAAGGACGTGGACACCGCCGTCAAAAGGCCGCGGTTCGGGCAGGGTAGGCGTGAACGATCGCCTCGGTGAGCTTGGGGACGGCGCGCACCAGGTGCAGCTCCGCCTCGTGCGCCAGCAGGTGCGCGTCCGCGAGGGTGGTCGCCTCGGCGATGTCGAGATCGACGTCGGCGCGCAGCTCGTGGCCGACCCAGCGCATCCGGACCCGCCGCACTGAACGGACCCCCGGCACGGCCGCCAGCACCGCCTCCGCCTGGTCGACGACGTCCGGGTCGACGCCGTCCATGAGCCGGCGGAAGACGTCGCGCACCGCGGTGCGCAGCACGAGCAGGATCGCCACCGTGATGAGCAGCCCGACGATCGGGTCGGCGAGCGGGAACCCGGCCTCGACGCCCAGCGCGCCGACGAGCACGGCCAGTGAGGTGAACCCGTCGGTCCGGGCGTGCAGGCCGTCGGCGATCAGCGCGCCCGAGCCGATCCGCCGTCCCACCCGGATGCGGTAGACCGCGACGAGCTCGTTGCCGGCGAAGCCCACCAGGCCCGCGGCGGCGACCCACCACAGATTCTGCAGCTCGACGGGGTTCACCAGTCGGCGCACCGACTCGATGCCCGCGACCACCGCGGACAGCGCGATCATCCCGACGATGAACAGCCCGGCGAGATCCTCCGCGCGGCCGTACCCATGGGTGTAGCGGCGGGTGGCGGCGCGCCGGCCGATCACGAACGCGATCCACAACGGGATCGCGGTGAGCGCGTCGGAGAAGTTGTGGATCGTGTCCGCGAGCAGCGCGACCGAGCCGGAGATGATGAAGACGACCAGCTGGAGCAGCGCGGTGACCCCGAGCGCGACCAGGCTGATCTTCACCGCCCGCACGCCCTGCACGCTGCCCTCGAGCGCGTCGTCGATCGAGTCCGCCGCGTCGTGGCTGTGCGGGGCGAAGAGATTCGTGAGGAACCCCGCGACGCCGGTGCGGTGGGTGTGGCCGTGGGGATGCGAGTGATCGTGCCCGTGGTCGTTCGGGTGGGGATGCGGGTGGTCGTGGTCGGGGTCGTGCCGGTGGTCGTTCGGGTGGGGATGCGGGTGGTCGTGGTCGGAGTCGTGCCCGTCCTCGTGCGGGTGCTCGTGCGGAAGCTCGTGCGGGTGCTCGTGCTCGTGCTCGCTCATGTCAGACCTCTTCTGCGGATTGCTGCTCGGAGCGGTCTGCGTCCGTGCGGTGGTGGGGCGGGATGTCGAACGACGCGTGCTCGGCGTTGAAGACCGCGTCGGTGACGAGCTGCTCGATGTGCTCGTTCGCGACGCGGTAGAACACGCTCGTGCCGTCGCGACGGGTCTGGACGAGCCGCGCCATGCGCAGCTTCGCGAGATGCTGGGAGACCGACGGCCCGGGCTTGCCGAGCTTCGCGGCGAGCTCGTTGACCGGCAGCTCGCGGCCGACCAGGCTCCACAGCAACCGGACCCGGGTCGGATCGGCGAGCATCCGGAACACCTCGACGGCGAGGTCCACCTGCTCATCGTCCAGCCGCCGTCGTCCCTGGCTATCTGCATCCATGCGCAGATAATAGATCAGTTTCGCGCCGAACGGATCGCTAGGGTCGTGAGGTGACTGGATCGGAGGCGCCGCAGGAGACCAGGGTCCGCCGCACGCGCGGGCGCCCGCGCGATCCGCAACTCGAGGACCGCGCCCTCGCCGCGACGCTCGAGGTGTTCGGCGAGACCGGTTGGGTCGGCCTGACGATCGATGAGGTCGCGGCACGCTCGCGCGTCGGGAAGTCGTCGATCTACCTGCGATGGAAGGACAAGGAGACGCTGCTGGCTGCCGCGCTCCGCCAGACCCAGCAACCCCCCGGGACGCACGACGACGTCGTC
>NZ_DATCNW010000279.1:0-6818 GCF_036565025.1 Pengzhenrongella sp. | reverse complement strand
ACACGCCGCACAATTCACGACGAACCGATTTTCAATCAACCAAGATGGTGATACTTCCAAATCGGACGCCTATTCAAACTGCGATGAGCGCCTCGCGCGGATCAGCCCGCCCCACCCCACGACAACCTGACCAGTTACACGTGGATAACGGCTCTGCCTTTGTTTCCGCGCCATTGTTGCGGGCATTGGCTAGCCTCGGAATTCGCCTTACTCACTCTAAACCACGCCAGCCCGCGGGGCGCGGAAAGATTGAACGGTTCTTCCGGACGGTCCGTGAGCAGTTCCTCGTCGAGCTCGCCGTTCCCGGGGCCCTGGACGCGGTCGAGGACCTGACCAGGATGAACGACCTGTTCGCCGGGTGGGTCGAGAAGGTCTACCACCCGCGGGTCCACAGCGAGACCGGCCAAGCACCCCTGGCCCGGTTCCTCGCCGCGGGCCCGCCCGTCCTACCCACCACCGCAGCATTACGCGAGGCATTCATGTGGTCGGCCCAGCGCATGGTGACGAAGACGTCCACGTTCTCCCTGCACGGCAATATCTACGAGGTCGACGCGGCCCTGGTCGGGCGCCGCATCGAGGTCGTGTTCGACCCATTCGACCTGACCAACCTCGACGTCCGCTTCCAGGGGCGCCCGATGGGGACCGCGATCGCGCACACGATCTCCCGGCACGTCCATCCCGGCGCCCGCCCCGAGACCACCCCCGCCCCACCACCGGTGGCCACGGGCATCGACTACCTCGGACTGATCGCCGACCAGCACCACCAGGACCTCGCCGCCCGCATCAACTACAACGACCTACCCACCGGCAACCAAGGCGACAACGACGACAACGACGGCGACGACGGCGACGAGGGCCACGAGGCAAGCGACGGGCCGTTCGAGGTCAACGCAGCGCGTAACGCGGCACAAGACGCCGCGCTGGACGCGGAGCTGGCCGGGTTCGCGGCCCTGGGTCGCGACCTCGCGGCCGGGGCCCTGCCCGGACAGCTCGACCTCGCCGACCTCACCGGCTTCCCCCGCTTCACCCCCGAGCCCACCCCCGACAACCCCAACAACCCCGCCGACTACGACTACCCCGAGGATGACGAGGACCCGCGATGACAATCCAGAATCTGCAATCCCACTGGGGTTTTACCCGGATGCCCTTCGGGCGATCCCTCGCACCCCAGATGCTGCACCGCCACACCGCCCACGCCGAAGCAGTCGCCCGCATCGGATGGTGCGTGAGTGAACGCGCCCTCGGGGTGATCACCGGGGAGGTCGGCGCCGGCAAGACCGTCGCGATCCGCGCCGCCCTCGCCGGACTGGACGCCAGCCGGACCACCGTGATCTACCTCGCGAACCCGGCCGTCGGGGCCCGCGGCCTCTACGCCGGGATCGTCACCGCACTGGGCGGGACCCCCAGGTTCCACAAAGCGTCCCTGATCCCGCAGACCGCCGAGATGCTCGCCGCCGAGGAACACGAACGCGGCCGCGGCGTCGTGCTCGTCCTGGACGAAGCCCACCTCCTCGGAGCCGACCAACTCGAGGAGCTCCGTCTGTTGACGAATTCGGAAATGGATAGTCACAGCCCGTTCGCGTGCCTGCTCGTCGGGCAACCCACCCTGCGCCGGCGCATCAAGCTCGGCACCTTCGCCGCCCTCGACCAACGCATCGCCCTGCGCTACGCGATGAGCGGGATGCTGCCCGAGGAGACCAAGTCGTACCTGACCCACCACCTGGGGCTCGCCGGGCGGACCGACACCCTGTTCAGCGACGACGCCACCACCCTGATCCACCAGGTCAGCCGCGGCCTCCCGCGAGCCGTGAACAACCTCGCCGTCCAATCCCTCGTCGCGGCCTACGCGACCAACAAGACGATCGTCGACGAGTCCTCCGCCCGAGCCGCCGTCACCGAGGTCACGACAGACTGACCACCAAGGCGACACCACGACCACGAACCCCGCCGGTCACACACCGGCGGGGTTCACTATTGCCCAAAAACCATCATCACCAGCAGTGACGCCGCCATGATCACCTGACGTGGCGGTCAACAGCGGGGCCGCATCGCTCGCCCGCAACGACTGGGACAGCGGCAGCAACGTGTCGCCGATCCAGTTGGTCCGCTCCAGTTCTCCGAACCGGCGCGCGGAGTCCCAGCCGCCGACGAGATCCCGCACCCACGGGTCGCCGTACACGCGGGCGACTGCCGCCAGGAGCGGGGTGTGGTCGGCGCTCAGCATCTCCAGATGGAACGGCGCCAGCACCACTCTCGCGGCCAGTGGGTCGTGCAGACCGGCCGCGACCTCAAGGGCAGGCGTGAGTGCGTGTGCCTCGGGGTGGCGCCAGAACGGCTCCAGCGACGCGGCGTCGGACCTGGCGCCCTCGAGCTCGCCGACGTCGATTCGGTTGAGCAACGTCTGCAGCGCCCATGCCGATCCTGCCTCGGCGCGTGCTGCGAAAGACTTCTCCTTGGGCCACACCACCACCGCAGCCCGGCGATACCACCGGTCGACGGTGTTGCCGTAGTTACCCATGTAGCCCTCGTACTCGGAGTTGTACGGCGTCAGCGACGCCGAGGGCGTGACGGCGCAGACCTCGTGATCGCCCAGGGGGAGATTGATCGTCTCCGCGCCGGAGCCATCTGGGGAGATCCACCAGCCGAGCGTGATCTCGTCGTCGATCAGTTCGTTCAGGACGTAGGCACTGTCGTCCTCGGGGTCATCCTCCGGGTCGTCGTACCCGCCGTAGCGCCACGACTCCCCGGCCGGTAGCGCGTCCCAGGTCTCCTTGATCTCGGCGAGGGCGAGCACGGTCTCGCATCCGGACTGCTCGGCCGCTTCCCGGAGCACCGTCACGCGGTCGGCGTCGGCGCCCTTGAAACGGTTGGACCTCAGCCCGGACTGTGAGTACTCATGGTCGAGCAGGAAGGCCAGACGTGTCGGCTCGCCGAGATCGCGCCCGCCGTACTGACTGGTTGCCCGCGATGTGAAGTGTTCGGTCAGGTGACGAGCGGCCTGTTCGACCGGACCTGCGTCGGAGGTCGGCGTCGGGCCAGTGAGCATGAGGTTGAAGGTCATGGTGACGCGGTATCCCGACCGGACCGGTTTGACCTCGTGTCGACGGTCGGCGTAGAACGCGACGAGGACGAGGTCGTCACCGGAGCCGCGATAGGTGCGCTCGGTGCCGCCGTCATCGACGACAAGCTCGCCGCCACTGTGCACCGAGGGCAGTGACACCACCAGGGTCGCGACCATGTCGTCGTGCTTCTCGGAGTCCTGGTGGGGGAGGAAGAACTGGCCCTTGCCATAGACGAGCAGCGAGTGGAGCTCGGCGCGCAGCGACGAGCTCGCGGGGAGGCCGAGCTCGTCGCGGAAGTGCGCCAGGGCCGTGCTGAGATGCGCGTCCCAGCTCGCGCCTGCGAGAGTGACCTGGTCGGGGGTCAGCTCCCAGGTGTCGCGGACGGACGTGTCGCTCAGTGTCTCCTCGCCGTGGCCGAAAAGGGCGGGGCGGGCCGCCGCGATCAGGCGTTTCGCTTGGGCTGCCCGCACTGGGAGCGTGATGGGGCCGACGTCCGCCACGTGCAACGTGAGGGCGTCGCCCGGCAGGCGGAGCATGGCTGTGTCCGATCCGACCACCTGATCCCCTGCGAGCAAGTGCGCCAACCGGTCGCGTGCTGGTGTGCCCATGGGGTGACTGTACGAGTGACGTCGATGGGGTGGCCCATGGCGTCCACGCTCGATCGGCGCAGGCCTTCGCCGACACCGTCCACGACCATCCCGCGGCAGGTCAATCTTGAAGCGCGGGTGGACCTTCCTCGTCGGACGCACCCTGCGGTGATCATGTCACTGGGCCGGGACGCGCTGCGCGCGTTCATGCGATAGGTGCCGCCGTCGGGCAACGCCGGTCAGATGTAGAAGACCGAGGGGTTGAGGATCTGCCGGCCCCACAACCGGGCACGCTCGAGGTCGGTGAGGCGGGCCGCGTCGGCGGCTTCGTGCCACTGCTCACGGATAGTGGTCACGACGTGCTCGGTGATGCTCGAAGCCTCCGCGGCCGAGAGCAGGTAGACCGGGGCCGCCTTGTGGCACACGGCGAACCGAGCTGCCCGGGCCCCGTCGCGGTCGATTGCCATCGCCTGGGCGGACTCGTCGCCCGAGCGCACCTGGGGACACAGGTCGTAGGCCGGCGTGAGGGTCAGCTCGCTGCCGTTCCAGAACGCGGCGTGGTTGCGAGCGTGGTCGTCGATGTTCCCGACGGCGATGTTGAACACGATCCTGGTGAACAGCTCGCGCAGCGTTGCACCGGGTTCAGTGAACCGGGCCCGGACCAGGTCCGCAAGGTCGGCGTACGAGGCGTATCGAGCGGTCAGTTCGCTCAGTTCGAGCATCGTCAGCGCGGAGACCATCAGCCGCCGCGCACCGCCGGCTGGTCGGTCGAACCGCTCGACCAGCAGCACGTCGCGGCCTGCGACCGTTCCCACGTCCGTCCAGGGCACCTTGAGCCCTACGCGGCGGGCGAGGTCCATCGCGACGGCCTCGGCCTTCACGACCGGGTAGGGATCGGTCGTGGAGGAGAACTTCGCAATCAGACGCCGGTCGCCGTCCGCGAGTAGCACCTTGGGGCGCGCGCCGCCGATGGACGTGCCCCGCACCAGCGCATCCGCGAGCGACGGCGGCAGTGCCTGACCGGCCTGAATCGCGTCAGCGGCGTTCTGAAGGTCCTCGAGGGAAGCCCCCTGGCCCGTGCGAGGCTCGTACCGGGTCGCTGAGGTCTGGAAGTCGAGGGCTCCGATGCGGTCCGAGCCGGACTCGAGCAGATAGGTCAGGCGGCTCAGCTCCCCGGTGTCCGAACGGTCGCCGAGGTGGCCGAGGTGTCGGGCGAGGATGACCCGCTGCCCCCACGAGTCCGGGCCCGCGTCAGCGAGGCATCCGGCGATGTCAAGGTCTGCGACGGGCCGCTGGGTGCCGCGCCGCAGGGGAAGCTCGGGCAGGTATAACGAGATCGCGTCGGGTCGCTCGAGGTAGGACCGCCCGTACGTGAACGTGTGGACCGGTCCGTCAGCGTCGATTCGGCCGGCGACGACGGGTTCGGCGGCTCCGGGAAGCCAGGCCCACACGTACGCAGTACCCGGAGCCTCAGAAGTCGTCATCGCGGTCCGCCCGTCCGCGCACCCTGTGCGGGAGCAGGCTCAGGCGGTCCGCGGTAACGGCCCGCACACCCGCAAGGTCTCGGGCGGCCACCCCGAACAGGGGGACTCCCAGGAGCGTGGCGAGTTCGAAGACCACCCCGATCGCGACAGTCGGGGCGCCGCGCTCGACGCCCCGCAGAGTTGCCGGCGCGATGCCGGCGCGTTCGGCGAGGTCGGCGACCGTCCAGCGCCGCTCCCGTCGAGCCGCAGCGATCTGTGCGCCGAGTGCCCCGACGGCGTCCATCGTGGGCGCCGAGTGCGTCCGCGTCCTCTTCAACAGGTCCTCCTCTCAAGCAACTCCGTAGTCACTATAAGTCCTCGTAGCGCACTATGAGGCAATAAAATGCCTAGAGAAGGAGAACTTCTGCGTCGAGACACAGAAAAGTCCGCCCGCGCCACTGTCGGAGCAGCGATTGCAGCGCGGGCGGACTCTTTGTGGGACGGACTACACAGACCTCGTGAACCCGTTACCCGGGGTCAGCGGCCCATACGACGATCAGCAGTCGAAGTAGAGCTCGAACTCGGCCCGCTCCGTTGGTAGGCGATGACCACAGGGGACTAGCGGCTCTGACCTGCACGGATACTCGTTCCGACCGTTGGTAGGTGTTGGCCTCCTGCGGACGTCTTGCGGACTTTCTGCGGACTAGCTCTCCTCAGATCCGGCCACGGCGGATGCCCGCCGACCGCTAGCGAGCGCCCAAGCCTCGACGCCCGCGGTCTCCCACACGCGCCCGCTCGAGAGCTCGGCAGCGGGCGCCGGGAAGCCCTCGGTCTGCGCCAGTTGGTGCGCTCGTTGCCGGCTGACGTTGAGCATCCGGGCGATCTCGGTGATTCCGACCAAGTCCATGGATCCAATCGTACGTGAGCCCTTGACACGGTCAAGGGTGAAGACCCAGAGTGAGGAGGGGGGCTTGACACAGTCAAGGGGGCGAGGTCAGAAACCCAGGGGGGCCAAATAGGCCCCGGGCCAACACGGTGGGGCGCACTATCAGCAGCAACACAACAATCCGTTGGGGGAACGAACCACATGAGCACAGCAACGATCAAGCCCGCCTGGGCCACCGACACGAACGTTGATGAGATCGACGGGAAGAAGCTCTACTCGAGCGACGACGTGTCGGTGGAGTTCCCGCCGGCGTTCCCGTCGCAAGGGCCTCAGCGGTTCATCACCGCCCTGACGCGCGACGGCGGGAAGGCGACACAGATCTACGTTCTGGCTGACAGTCTCGAGGCGCTGACACCCGAGCAACTCGAGATGCTCGGCCAGTGGATCCTCGCGCGGGCAGCCGAGTACCGCTTGGCCATCGCCGGGGAGAACGATCAGCTCCGCGCACACTGAGGCCTTCCCAGCGGGGGCAGGCTCGCTAGCCTTGCGCAGTGACCTCCTCGCCCCCGTGGGGATCGGCTGACCTGAACACGGCGGCCGCGTGGCTCGGGTTCTCGACGCAGACGATCCGCCGCGCGATCCGCAAGACCGTCGACGACGGGGTGTTCCCGCCGCCGTTGTCCGCGAAACGGACTCCTGGCGGGTACCGGATTCTCGCCGGCCCCGCCCAGGCCTGGCTCGAGTCCCTGCCCGACGCTCCCTAAACGGGGCTCAGGGCCCCGTGGTCAGCGCGCGGAGCCCGTCCCGTGCGGCCATGTCC
>NZ_DATCNW010000278.1:0-7135 GCF_036565025.1 Pengzhenrongella sp. | reverse complement strand
CGATCCGCGCCGTGTCCGTCCCTTCGAGCACCTCCTGTCCCTGCGCGGGCCAGAGGTTGCCGTTCACCCGGAACAGCGGGGGCGACGACGCTGTGAGCAGCAGGTCCGTCCCCCTCGCCTCCCAGAGCGCGGCAACGAGCGCATCGAGGTCCGTGGAAAGCACCGCATCAGTCATTTTCTGACGGTAGCCGCGCTCGGGTCAGTAATGAAGAGGGAACATCCTGAGATCGTGGGTGAGAAAACTTCTGGTGCTATTGCGGCTTTTGTCGTGAGTCGCGGCGCTGCGGCGGGTGAAATGCACCGGCGGGGCGAAGGATCATCTCGATCTTGCGGCTCGTGAGAATGCCTTCACTGCTTCACTGTCGATGGGCGATCTCCATGCCCTGAAGATCGCAGCGGCATCAGGGAGACGAGCATGCGGCTAGGTCGAGCGTCCACCGAGATAATCACGCCCCAGGTACCCGAGCAGGCGCCGGCGAAGGACGCGGGGCGTGCCGCCGGGGGCGCGCACACCGCCGAGCCAAGCGCTCCGCGGGCGTCCGCTGCGGCGAACCCGCTCGGCGACATCCTGGTCGAGAAGGGGGCGCTCAGTTCGGCGGCCCTGGCCGAGGCACTCCTCCAGCAGACGCCCGAGAGCCAGCGCCTGGGCACCATGCTGATCGAGCTCGGGATGATCACCGAGCGGGATCTCGCGCGCGCCCTGGCACACCAGATCGGCCTCGACTTCGTCGACCTGAGCCGCACCGCGCCCGAGGCAGACGTTGCCGCGCTGCTCGGTGAGAGCAAGGCCCGCGGACTGCAGGCGATCCCGTTGCGCATCTCCGACGACGGCGTGGTGCATGTCGCGATCTCCGATCCGTCCCCGGCCATCACCGAGGAGGTGCTCCGCGCGATCGGCCGCCCGGCACAGCTGCACGTCGCGACGACCTCGGAGGTGCGGCGCGCGATCGACTCGACGTTCCGGGCCCTGAGCAGGGTCGAGGACCAGGTGGCGGCCTTCACGGCGACCGCGGACGTCCGGACGTCGGTCAAGCAGACGGACGTCGCGGACAGCGAGGAGGACGCCCCGGTGGTCCGGGTCGTCAACCTCATCATCACTCAGGCCCTGCGGGACCGGGCCTCGGACGTGCACATCGAGCCGCAGGACGGCAAGGTCCGAGTCCGGTACCGGATCGACGGCGCACTGCACGACGTGCTGACCCTGCCCGCCGAGATGGGCCCGGCGGTCGCGAGCCGGATCAAGATCATGGGCGGGATGAACATCGTCGAGCGCCGTCGCCCGCAGGACGGCCAGATCGCGACCAGCGTCGACGACCGGGGCATCGACATCCGCGTCGCCACGATGGGCAACGTCTGGGGCGAGAAGGTCGTGATGCGGATCCTGGACAAGAGCCGCTCGCTGTACCGCCTCGGCGACCTCGGCATGCCGCCCGAGACGCACGCCGCCTACGCCAAGATGATCCGCTCGCCGTACGGGATGGTCATCTGCGCCGGCCCGACCGGCAGCGGCAAGACCACCACGCTCTACGCGTCGATGACCGAGGTGAACAGCACCGACCGGAACATCACCACGATCGAGGACCCGGTCGAGTACGTGTTCCCCTCGATCAACCAGATCCAGATCAACGCGCAGGCCGGCATCACCTTCGCCACCGGCCTGAAGTCCATCCTGCGCCAGGACCCGGACATGATCCTGGTCGGGGAGATGCGCGACGTCGAGACCGCCCGCATCGCCGTCCAGTCCGCACTCACCGGGCACTTCGTGCTGTCGTCGCTGCACGCGACCAGCGCCGTCTCGGCGCTCTACCGGTTCCTGGACATGGGCATCGAGGCCTTCCTGGTCGCGTCGTCGGTGGTGGGCGTCGTCGGGCAGCGGCTGGTCCGCAAGATGTGCACCTACTGCCGCGTGCCGTACACGCCGACCGCCGAGGAGCTCGCCTTCTACATGACCGCGGGGGGGCCCGAGAAGCACGACTTCTGGGTCGGTGAGGGCTGCAACTTCTGCTCGGACACCGGATACTCCGACCGGGTCGGGGTCTACGAGCTGCTCACGGTGACCGAGCAGATGCGCGAGCTGCTCGTCCAGCCGAATCCGTCGCACGACGACATGCGCCGCGTCGCGGTCACCCAAGGCCTCGTACCCCTGCGCGAGGGCGGGATCCAGCTCGCCGGCCAGGACGTCACGACGATCGGCGAGATCTTGCGGTCCATCTACATGCTCTAGCTCGCGATGCGCCGGGCGAACCCTGCGCCGGCCAGCCCTGCACCCACGAGAGGAACGACATGCCGAAGTTCGCCTACGTGGCGGTCAAGCCGGACGGTGCTCAGGCGACCGGCGTGCACACCGCGACGACGCTCGCCGCGGCACGCGTCGAGCTCGTGCAGCAGAAGATGCGGGTCACCCAGCTCGAGCCGAAGAAGGGCTGGCGCGAGTTCGAGATCTCCGCGGCGCGCGTCAAGCCCGCGGACCTCATGCACCTGAGCCGCCAGCTCTCCGCGTTCCTGCGAGCCGGCATCCCGATCCTCGACGCGATCCGGGTGCTCGCCGAGGAGAACGACAAGGGCGCCGTCCGACGCGTGCTGGGCGCCGTCGACCGGGACCTGCGGTCCGGGCTCACGCTCTCCGAGGCGATCGACAAGCATCCGAGGGACTTCCCCGAGTGGTACCGCGGCATCCTGCGCTCGGCCGAGCTCACCGGCAAGCTCGACAGCGTGCTGGACCAGCTCTCCGCGTACATCGAGCGGGACGTCGAAGCGCGACGCAAGATCCAGAACGCGATGCTCTACCCCGCGATCGTGTTCGTCATGTCGATCGGCACGATCGTCGTGCTGAGCGTCTTCGTGCTCCCCAAGTTCGAGGACTTCTTCGCCAGCCTCGACGCCGAGCTCCCGCTGCCGACCCGGATGCTGCTCGGCGCGACCCGGTTCATGGGCACGTGGTGGTGGCTGATCCTCGGGGTGGCGGCGATAGCCACCGTCGCCGGCGTCCTCGCCGTGCGCACTCCGGTTGGCAAGTACGCCTGGCACCAGATCCTGCTGAAGGTGCCCGTTCTGGGCGAGGCGATCCGGTACTCCAAGATCGAGCGCTTCACCCGCCTGCTGTCCTCGATGGTCGAGGCGGGCGTGCCGCTGCCGCTCGCGATGGAGGTGTCCACGACCAGCCTTAACAACCGGGTCTTCGAGCGCGCGCTGACCCGCGTCCGGGCAGCGATGCTCCGGGGCGAGGGTCTCGCGCAACCGATCTCCTCGACCGGCCTCTTCCCCGGCATCGCGGCGCAGATGATCCGGGTCGGGGAGGACACCGGGACGCTCGACACCCAGCTCGAGGTCGCCGCGATGTTCTACGAGCGCGAGCTCGACTTCAAGATCTCCAAGGTCACCGCGATCATCGAACCGGTCGTCATCACGGTCATGGGCGGGATCGTGGGTTTCGTCGCCGTTGCCCTCGTCTCGGCGATGTACGGCATCTTCCGCACGGCCAACCTCGGATGAGACGGCCACGCTCCGACGCGGGCGAGACGCTCGTGGAGCTGCTCATCTCGATCTCGATCATCGGAACCAGCGCCGTGGCGATCCTCGGTGGGGTGCTCGTCTCGATCGACGCGTCCCACCTGGACCAGCGCCAGATCCACGCCCAGGCCCTCCTACGTACCTGGGGCGAGCACGTCGTCGACCAGACGACCGACTCGACGTTCCAGCGGTGCGCGACGGTCGCGACCTACGCCTCGGCCACCTGGGCGTACACCGACCCGGCGCCGGCGGGCCTGGAGACCCTGCCTGTGGGGTTTACCCCGCAGATCACCGACGTCACGTACTGGAACGGCACCGGCTTCGGCACCGGAGGGTGCAGCGACGTCCAGCGGCTGGAGCTCACCATGACCGTGGACGGCGCGGCCTATTCCGGACTCACCTCGAAATACGACGTCGTCGTCCGGCGCCCCTGCGCGAAGGCTGGGTGCGCGTGATGACGAACTTCCGCCGGCGAGGGCGGACCGACGACGGGTTCACCCTCATCGAGCTCGTCATCTCGATCGGGATCCTCGGGGTGGTCTTCTCGGCCATGTCGCTGGCGATGTTCGGGGCCCTCCGCGCGAACAAGGAGACCACGAGCCGGGTGGACCTGACCCGCGACGAGCAGTTCGCGGCGGCCTATTTTGGCGGCGACGTCGCGGGAGCGAACTCGATGTCCGCCGGTGGGTCCGCGGCCTGCGGTGCGACCGGCACGGCGATCGCCGCATTCAGCGGTCAGTCGTTCGACGACCGCGCCACGTCCACCGTGACGCAGACCTGGGTCGGCTACCTGTTCAAGGTGAGCACGGTCGGCAGTGTCACTTCGGGGCAGTTGACGCGCCTCGAGTGCGAGACCGGGTTCGCGACGACGACTCCTCCGGATCCTCGCTCGAACACCCATCAGACGGTCGTCGCCCGCAGTCTCACCACCACCGCCCCGCCGGTCACGTGCCGGAACTCCGACCACGCAGTGGAGACCTGCGCGGCCACGAGCACGTCCATGACGATGACCCTGAACCGCCTCGGCAGCGGCGCACCGGTCGTCCTGTCCGGCACGAGAAGATCGTCACCGACTACCGGAGCGGTCCCGTGAGACCGGGCCTGCGCACGCGGTTGCGGCGGGACGACGGCGCCTCCCTGATGCTGACCCTGATCTTCGTCACGATGGTCGGCCTCGCGCTGGCCGCGCTGCTCAGCTACGCGGGGGCGGGCATCGGGTCGGCGCGGGCCACCGCGGACCGGCACGCACTGGCGTCGGACACCTCCGCCGTGCTGGACGTCGCAATCGACACGCTGCGCCAGAGCACCTACCAGGACTCGGCCGTGCCGTGCCCGAAGCCGACGACCCGGGTGGACTTCCCGGGCACGGCCGGGCACTCGGTCGTGGTCACCTGCACGCCGAAGGCCGGCACCGGCACGCCCGTCGCCGGCCCCCACGTCACGGCGGCCACCCAGCCGCCGGCCGCGCTGCTCACCATCGCGCCCCTGCTTCAAGCCCCCGCGGTGAGCGAGACGGGGCTCACGCATGCGGCAACCGGTGTCCTGCGCATCACCGGCAAGGTCGACATCACCTCGACGATTACGGCCGCCGACCCGGCCGCCAGCATCGCGGTCGCCGGTGGACCGGTCGTGGCCAGGGGCACCTGCCCGCTGGCCCAGATCATCACCACAGGCTCGAAGTCCTGCCCCGACTCGTTGGGCTCGACCACAGACCCCGGTTACGCCCAGCCGGCGACGCCCGTCCCGCTGGTGCGGGTGGTCGTTCCAGCGACCTGCCCGGCCGGCGCCGTGGTCCAGTTCAACCCCGGCTACTACGACGACGCAGCGGCGCTGACGGCGCTGACCTCCGACCCCACCTGCGGCAAGCCGTTCCTGTTCAACCCCGGCGTGTACTTCTTCGACTTCCGCAACAAGGAGATGGCGAACGTCGAGGCGGGCGGGGACTTTCCGCGCGGCGACAACGTGTGGACCATCGACAACCCGGCGATCTCCGTCGTCGGTGGCACCAAGAAGGGCTGGGTGGCGGGTGGCGTGCCACCCGTTCCTGGTTCGTGCATCAGCCCCCTCGACTCCTCGGACCCCAATCAGGGAGTCCAGTTCGTCTTCGGGGGTTCGAGCCGGATGAATGTCGTCAACGGAAAGGTCGAGCTCTGTGGCCGGCAGACGACCACCTCCCCCTCGCTCGTCGTGCAAGGCTCGACGACGCCGGCGGTCCCCTCCGCGAGCGCGACCTCGGTGCCGACGTTCGACGCGACGCTGGGCGTGTCGCCCGACGTGCCGTTCACCACAGTCGGCACCGTGTCGACTGCGGCCGTGGATCGCCAGCCCGGACGCGACACGCTCATGCGCATCCCCTACGTCGCGAACCCGGTCACCGCGATCCCCGCCGGATCCGTCCTCGTGGGCGCGAAGCTCACGGTCGTCCACCGGGAATACGCGACGCTCAACCCGGGCACCCAGGGTGGGACCGACGGCGACAAGGTCTCGGTGACCGCGTATCCGAACGCCGGGCGGGCCGGCACCGCGCTGGTGCCCCCGACGGTTCAGGTCACCCCGTCCGCGACAGTCGCGACCGAGATCATCGACCTGACGGGCAGCCTGAAGAAGGAGGTCTGGACCTACGGGCTCTCCACGCTCCGCCTCGACTACTTCGTGACGGCCGTGAAGTACAACCTCTCCTTCCAAAAACTCGCCGCCGAGCAGAACCCCATGCAGCTCGTGCTGACCTGGACACCCCCGGGCATGCGCGGGGAGAAGACGCCGATCAACGCGCTGCCCAACTGCGTCGGGAACGTGTGCGCAACGTCGCTGCCGCTGATCACCACCCAGGCCGCAGCGGCGCTCTACCTGCACGGGACGACGTACGCCCCGTTGGCGACCCTGAAGATCAACGCGGCTGGGGTCACGGCGCCGGTGTTCGAGAGCGGGATCGTCTCGAGGTCCCTGACGATCACCGGTACGCCGCCGGCGGGCGGGTACGCGGGCCCCGTCATCGGGATGCCGGCGCTGACCGTCGTCGACCCCGCCGTGTACCTCGCGGCCTACGCGTGCACGGGCACCACGGCGCAGTGCGCCGTCGCCCCGTCCGCAGCCGGGACGGGCCCGTGGCGGCTGGTCGGCCGGTCGACCGTCCAGATCGTGAGCCCGTGGCCGGTCCCGACCGACGGGCTTCGGCAGGTGAAGGTCCTGAACTGGCACGTGCTCGAATGACAGACAAAGAGCACAAAGGACGCGAACCCGTTGCGGGTGAAATGTCCAGAACGCTTTGTGAATCCCGTCCGAGCACCCGCGAAAGCGGGACACTCATTGCAGCCGGGAGGCCGCAGGAAAATCTCGGGGGTCGGGCACCCGCCCGTTGACCCCAAGACCAAGGAAGGGACCCACCCCCATGTTCAGACAGCAGATCCGCGACGCCCGTGAAGAGGGCTTCACCCTCATCGAGCTGCTCATCGTCATCGTCGTGCTCGGTATTCTCGCCGGCATTGTCGTGTTCGGCGTCTCGACGTTCCGGCATGACGCCCAGGTAGCGGCATGCAAGGCCGACGTCAAAACCGTCTCGGTGGCATCGGACGCGTACAACGCCAAGAACGGTTCCTTCGCGACGGCTATCCCTGGAACGGCGACG
>NZ_DATCNW010000277.1:0-7195 GCF_036565025.1 Pengzhenrongella sp. | reverse complement strand
CGATCCGCGCCGTGTCCGTCCCTTCGAGCACCTCCTGTCCCTGCGCGGGCCAGAGGTTGCCGTTCACCCGGAACAGCGGGGGCGACGACGCTGTGAGCAGCAGGTCCGTCCCCCTCGCCTCCCAGAGCGCGGCAACGAGCGAGTCAAGGTCGGTGGGGAGCTCTGTATCGGTCATTTGGCGAGAGTATCCACCCAGTGGGACAAACCGTTGTAAATCATCGGGTGACAACCCGACCGGACCAATCGACCCACGTCAGGCCGGGTTCGATAACGACCGATGTCTGATTTCTGGCGAATTGGTCCGGATGGGTGAAAACAGGCCTCTCTGACGATTTACCCCTCTCGGCGGAGCCCCAAGACCCCGGCGCGCTGGTCTACTTACCTCGCCCCACCAGGCGCCCGACGACGACACGACAGACAAGGGACGAGACACATGGGTTTCGGTAGATCGTCCGCGGACACCAGTGCAGAGCTCCGGCGAGACAGGAACCGCGAGCCGGCGGCGCCTTCGCCGGTCGCGCCCAAGGCTCAGTTCGGCGCCTTGCTCGGTGAGATCCTGGTCCGCAACGCAGTACTGAACACGGTCGCCCTCGATGAGGCCCTGCTTCTGCAGACGGCCGAAGGACAGCGCCTCGGGGTCGTG
Organism: Pengzhenrongella sp.; assembly: GCF_036565025.1. Taxonomy (NCBI): domain Bacteria; kingdom Bacillati; phylum Actinomycetota; class Actinomycetes; order Micrococcales; genus Pengzhenrongella; species Pengzhenrongella sp. The sequence continues at coordinate 6,552 of NZ_DATCNW010000277.1, read as the reverse complement.
CTCGTCGAGCTCGGCGTCATCAGCGAGCGCGACCTGGCCGGCGCGCTCGGCGAGCAGGTCGGCCTGCCGGTCGCCGACCTGAGCCGGATGGTCCCCGACCCGGACGTCGCCGCGCTGCTCGGCGAGAGCAAGGCCCGCGGCATGCAGGCGATCCCGTTCGGCGTCTCCGACGACGGCGTCGTCCAGGTCGCCCTCTCCGACCCCTCCCCCGAGATCGCCGAGGAGGTGCTCCGCGCGCTGGCGCGCCCGGCGCAGCTGTTCGTCGCGACGACGTCGGAGGTGCGGCGCGCGATCGACTCGATGTTCCGCGCGCTCACCGCGGTCGACGACCACGTCGCCGCCTTCACCGCGACGACCGACGTCCGCGCCAGCGTGCAGCGCACCGAGGTCGGCGACAGTGCCGAGGACGCCCCGGTGGTCCGGGTCGTCAACCTCATCATCACCCAGGCCCTGCGGGACCGGGCCTCGGACGTGCACATCGAGCCGCAGGACGGCAAGGTCCGGGTCCGGTTCCGGATCGACGGCGCCCTGCACGACGTGCTGCCCCTGCCCGCCGAGATGGGCCCCGCGGTCGCCAGCCGCATCAAGATCATGGGCGGCATGAACATCGTCGAGCGGCGCCGCCCGCAGGACGGCCAGATCGCCACCAGCGTCGACGGTCGGGGCATCGACATCCGCGTCGCCACGATGGGCAACGTCTGGGGCGAGAAGGTCGTGATGCGGGTCCTCGACAAGAGCCGCTCGCTGTACCGCCTCGGCGACCTCGGCATGCCGCCCGAGACGCACGCCGCCTACGCCAAGATGATCCGCTCGCCGTACGGCATGGTCATCTGCGCCGGCCCGACCGGCAGCGGCAAGACCACCACGCTGTACGCCTCGATGACCGAGGTGAACAGCACCGACCGCAACATCACCACCATCGAGGACCCGGTCGAGTACGTGTTCCCCTCGATCAACCAGATCCAGATCAACGAGCAGGCCGGCATCACCTTCGCCACCGGCCTGAAGTCCATCCTGCGCCAGGACCCGGACATGATCCTGGTCGGGGAGATGCGCGACGTCGAGACCGCCCGCATCGCCGTCCAGTCCGCACTCACCGGGCACTTCGTGCTCTCCTCCCTGCACTCCACCGACGCCGTCTCGGCCCTCTACCGATTCCTGGACATGGGTATCGAGGCGTTCCTGGTCGCGTCGTCCGTGATCGGCGTCGTCGGCCAGCGGCTGGTCCGCAAGATGTGCACCTACTGCCGCGTTCCGTACACGCCGACCGCCGAGGAGCTCGCCTTCTACCGGGAGGGCGGCGGCCCCGACAAGATGAACTTCTGGGTCGGTGAGGGCTGCAACTTCTGCTCGCACACCGGGTACAGCGACCGGGTCGGGGTCTACGAGCTGCTCACGGTGACCGAGCAGATGCGCGAGATGCTCGTCCGCCCGCACCCCTCCCACGACGACATGCGCCGCGTCGCCGTCACCCAGGGCCTCGTCCCCCTCCGGGAGGGCGGTGTGCGCCTCGTGCACGACGACGTGACGACGATCGGCGAGATCTTGCGCTCCATCTACGTGCTCTGAGCACCTCCCCCACGCCAACCAACCCTCGAGCCGGGCTACTTGCTCAGCCGGCTCCCGCACACCCCGCACGTCCGCACTCTCCGAGAGGAACGACCATGCCGAAGTTCGCCTATGTGGCGCTCGCCCCGGACGGCGCGCAGACGCGCGGTGTCCAGGACTCACCGACCCTCGCGGCTGCCCGGATGGCGCTCGTGCGCCAGCAGCTGCGGGTCACCAAGATCGAGGCCAAGAAGGGCTGGGGCCAGCTCGAGCTGACGCAGGCACGCATCCGGCCTGCGGACCTCATGCACCTGAGCCGCCAGCTGTCCGCGTTCCTGCGGGCCGGCATCCCGATCCTGGACGCGATCCGGGTGCTCGCCGAGGAGAACGACCGCTCCGCGGTGCGCCGCGTGCTCAGCTCGCTCGGGGAGGACCTGCGGTCCGGGCTCACCCTGTCGGAGGCGATCGACAAGCACCCGAAGGACTTCCCGGACTGGTACCGCGGCATCCTGCGCTCGGCGGAGCTGACCGGCAAGCTCGACACCGTGCTGGACCAGCTGTCCGCGTACATCGAGCGCGACGTCGAGGCGCGGCGCAAGATCCAGAACGCGATGCTCTACCCCGCGATCGTCTTCGTGATGGCGATCTGCACCATCGTGGTGCTGAGCGTGTTCGTCCTGCCGAAGTTCGAGGACTTCTTCGCCAGCCTCGACGCCAAGCTTCCGCTGCCCACCCGGATGCTGCTCGGCGGCACCCGGTTCATGGGCAAGTGGTGGTGGCTGATCGTCGGGGTGATGGCGGTGGTGGCTCTGGTCGCCTTCGGCCTCTCACGCACGACGCCCGGCCGCTACGCCTGGCACCAGGTCCTGCTGAAGATCCCCGTCGTCGGCGAGGCCGTCCGGTACTCCAAGATCGAGCGGTTCACCCGGCTGCTCGCCTCGATGGTCGACGCCGGCGTGCCGCTCCCCCAGGCGATGGAGGTCTCCACGAGCAGCCTCAACAACCTCGTCTTCGAGCGCGCGCTGACCCGGGTCCGGGAAGCCATGCTTCGCGGTGAGGGACTGGCGCAGCCCATCTCGTCGACCGGGCTGTTCCCGGGCATCGCGGCGCAGATGATCCGGGTCGGGGAGGACACGGGCACGCTCGACGCCCAGCTCGAGGTCGCCGCCAAGTTCTACGAGCGCGAGCTCGACTTCAAGATCGCCAAGGTCACCACGATCATCGAGCCGGTCGTCATCACGGTCATGGGCGGCATGGTCGGGTTCGTCGCGGTCGCGCTGGTCTCGGCGATGTACGGCATTTTCCGGACGGCGAACCTCGGATGAGCGCGGCGCAGGGGCGAGGAGAGGCCGGCGAGACCCTCCTTGAGCTGCTCATCTCGCTGATGGTGATCGGGGTCGGCGTCGTCGCGATTCTCGGGGCGGTCCGGATCGCGGTTGATGCCTCGAGCCTGGACCAGCGCCAGATCCACGCCCAGGCGCTGCTGCGGACTTGGGGGGAGCGCGTGGTCGCTGACACGACCGATGCGACATACGCCAGCACTTGCTCGACACCGGTGGCGTATGCGAGCACCCTTCCGGCACTTCCCACAGGATTTTCTGCCACGCAGACCAAGGTCGAGTTTTGGAACGGCACCAGTTTCGCCGCCGGCAGCTGCGGCGCAGACACCGGAGTACGAAGGCTCGAACTGACCATGACGGTGAATTCCTCGGTGTACCCGGGCTTCGCCTCCACGTACGCGGTTGTCCTTCGGAGGCCGTGCTTGACGTACGGGGCGGGCGGATGCTGACCCGTCACCGACCCTCGCGTCGGTCAGAGGACGGCTTCACCCTCATCGAGCTCGTCATCTCGATCGCGATTTTCGGGATCGTCTTCGGCGCGCTGTCGATGGTGATGGTCGGTGCGATGACCGCGAACCGGGACACCAAGGTCCGGCTGGACGAAACCCGCGACGAACAGTTCGTCGCGGCGTACTTCGCCAGCGATGTGTCCGGTGCAACCAAGATGAGTTCCGGGCAGACAACCGTTTGCGGCACGGGGCTAGCGGTCGCGGAGTTCCGCGGCACGTCCTTCAATGACGTCACGCTCCAGGCGACCGACACCGTTGTGAGCTACGTGCTCACGACGGGCATGGCCAGCGGGATCAACACTGGCACCCTCACACGCTTCGAATGCGAATCGGTCGCTGCATCGCCGTCGGTGCTCATCTCTACGACCGTCGTCGCCCGAAGCCTGGCGCCGGCGACCCCGGTGGTGCATTGCTACATCGGCGCTGTCGAGGCAACCTGCGCGCTCGCCACTACGCCCGCACCCGCGACCATGACGGTGTCCTTTGATCGCCGCAGCGGCGGCGCCCCATTCGTACTTTCCGGAGCGAGGAGAACGACGCCATGAGTTTGTCCACGATTTCACGCCTCCGGTCACAGGCACGTTTGCGGCCGCAATCGGACGACGGCGCGTCCTTGGTTCTCACGATGATCTTCGTGATGGGTGTCGGCCTCGTCGTGGGGGGATTGCTCACCTACTCGCAGGCGGGGATCGCCTCGGCCAAGGCCACGCAGAGTCGGCAACTCTTGGCTTCCGACGCGTCGGGCGCGATGGACACGGCGATCAACTCACTGCGGAACAGCAACTACAGCGATGGCGCGGCTCAGTGCGATCCGTACATCCCGTCGACGGTCGTGGGCGCAAGCGGTCAGGTGGTGCGGCTCGTCTGTAAGCCGAAAGCCGGCACGGGTCTTCCGGCCGGCTCGGTGCCCATCAACTCGCTCAACCACCCGGGGTCGGCGGTGCTCACCTTGGCCACCGGCACGGAGGCGGGCCTCGCGAAGTCGTCGAATGGGGATCTTCGCATCAAGGGCAAGGTGTACGTCAACTCGGACATCACCGTGGGTGGCTCAAATTGCACGCTGGCGCAGCTGAACACGGTTCCGCTGCCGAACTGCTCGGCGATCGATGGTCGCCAGGCGGCCGTAGTCGCCAAGGGTGTCTGCGCGAGCGGCGTGTTTGGTGCCCCCCTCACGTGTTCCGCAGCTGGAAGTCCGTCCGAGGGGCAGGACCCCGGGACGGCCGGACTGCCTAACGCGGTCGGCTACGCCCCCCCTCCGAGTGCACCGACCGATTTGGTGCCCCAAACGGTCAAGCCCTGCGGGACGAACCCGTCCGTAGAGCTCGACGCCGGCTACTACGACGACGCCGCGGCTCTCACGGCACTCACCGGGACGTGCAACAAGCCACTCCATTTCAATCCCGGTGTGTATTTCTTCGACTTTCGCAATGAAGAGATGGCCGCCATCCCGTCCGCTTCTCGGCCGGTACCGTCGGGGACTAACCTTTGGACGATCGACAACTCGAGCTCGAATTTCTATCTCGTCGGCGGAACCAAGAAAGACTGGGCATCAGGGGCACCGACGAACTTTCCGGGATCCTGCGTGAGCCCGCTGACCACGTCGACGCCATTCACGCTCGACCAAGGGGTTCAGTTCGTCTTTGGCGGGTCGAGCCGGGTGGACATCGTGCACGGAAGAGTCGAGTTGTGCGGCCAGTACTCGGACGCTCACCCCTCGCTCGTGCTCTACGGCGCGAAGACTGGCGCGACCACCCTGGTGTCGCCACTCGCGTCGACCGCGACGCTTGTGTCGTCGCCGATCGGGACAGACAAGATCTTCGGTTCGCCCGATGCGGCCAGGGTGTTGGACGCATCTGCGTCGACGGCCAACAACACCCGAAGTGCCAGCAGCACGACGACGTCGAGCCTGAGGCTCACCGGGATGGATGCGGCCTCCAAGATCCCGGCGGGCTCGATTCTTGTCTCAGCTGAGCTCCGCGTCACCCACAAAGAGTCAGCGAACCGCTCCGGGGACGCGATCCGGGTGAGCGTTCTCCCTAATCCCAGCCGTCTCTCGCTACCGCCGACCCCCTCCACTGGCACCGTGCCGCTCCATGTATCGGCCACCTATCAAACCGACCCGGCTGCGATGAGCTCCTCGCTCACGAATGCGCTGATGAAGGAGGTGTGGAAGTACGGGCTCTCCGACCTGCGGATCGACTACAGCGTGGACGCTGCGAAGTCGTCCGCCGGGAACACATCATTCGTCTCAGACGTCGACTCGGTCCAGCTCTGGCTGTCATGGAAACCGCCGTCGTTGCGCGGCGAGACGACGCCGATCAACGGGTCAAACTGTGTCGGAGCGGTGGCACCCGCAACAACGTGCGCCTTGGTCAAGACCGCGAACAACGGCACCTATTTTTACCTTCAGGGCACGACCTACGCCCCGTCGGCGATGTTCGACATCCAGCTGACTAACGTCTCCGGGCAGGTGTTCAAGAGCGGGATTATCGCCCGGGCGCTGGCGATCTCAGTGACCCCCAGCGCCAGCTTCACCGGTCCGATCATCGAGATTCCGGACGAGACCGTCGGGGGCAGTGTGGGGGTGGGTGCTTACCTCACGGCGTATATCTGTCCGGATTCCGTCGCCTGCCCAGCGGCGCCACCGTCAGCGGGCTGGCGGCGCGTCGGACGATCGGAGATCTCTCTCGAGAGCGGCTTTCCCGTACCGGAAACCGGGGCGAGATCGGTCACGGTCAGCAACTGGCACCTGCTCGAGTAGGGCCGGTTTGCTCCGTTCGGGTGACTTGTCCCTTTTCACCCCCTACATCCGCATATTTTTCAGCGATCACGTTGCATGATTAGCCAGCATCAAAAGTCGGCACGACCAGCGTTCGGGCAGCCGCCCAAAACAAACTGAGAGAGAAGGGCCCCACCCCATGTTCAGAAACCAGATCCGTGCCGCCCGCGAAGAGGGCTTCACGCTCATCGAGCTTCTCATTGTCATCGTCGTGCTGGGCATTCTCGCCGGCATCGTCGTGTTCGGCGTCTCGACGTTCCGGCATGACGCCCAGGTAGCGGCATGCAAGGCCGACGTCAAAACCGTCTCGGTGGCATCGGACGCGTACAACGCCAAGAACGGTTCCTTCGCGACGGCTATCCCTGGAACGGCGACG
>NZ_DATCNW010000276.1:0-4520 GCF_036565025.1 Pengzhenrongella sp. | reverse complement strand
GTCGCGGCCGAGGGCCGCTCGCGCGCCCACCTCGGCGGCCGCAGCGTCCCGCAGTCGGTGCTCGCCGAGCTCGCCGAGGACCTGGTGACCGTGCACGGGCAGGCCGACCAGGCCCGCCTGCGCTCACCGGCCCGGCAGCGTGAGGCGCTCGACGCCTTCGCCGGCGCCGCCCACGAGGCGACCCTGGCCGACTACCGCGACGACTGGTCCGAACGGGCCCGCCTCGACACCGAGATCGACGACCTCACGAACCGCACCCAGGACGCCGCGCGCGAGGCCGGCCTGCTGCGCCTGGGGCTCGACGAGGTCGAGCGGATCGCCCCGCAGCCCGGGGAGGACCTCGAGCTCGTCGCCGAGGCGGACCGGCTCGGGCACGGTGAGGACCTGCGCGCCGCGGCGTCCACGGCGCACGACACCCTCGCCGGGGACCCCGACGCGGTCGACGACACCGCCGCGACGTTCGCCGTCGACCGGGCGCGGCGCGCGCTCGAGCAGGCCGGCGAGCACGACCCCGAGCTGGCGTCCCTTGCGGGCCGGCTCGCCGAGGTCGGCTACCTGCTCGCGGACATCTCCGCCGAGCTGTCCGGGTACCTGCAGGACCTCGAGGCGGACCCGCGCCGGCTCGAGGCCGTCCAGCAGCGACGGGCCGAGCTCGGCACGCTCACCCGTAGCTACGGCGAGGACGTCGACGCCGTGCTGGCCTGGGCCCAGACCGCGGGCCTGCGCCTGCTCGAGCTCGACGGCGGCGGAGACCGGCTCGAGCGCCTCACCGCGCGCCGCGACAAGGTCGTCGCGAGCCTGACCAAGCGCGCGCAGACCCTCACGACCGGTCGCCGGAAGGCCGCCAAGACCCTCGCGGCCGCCGTGACCGGGGAGCTCGCCGGTCTCGCGATGGCCGGTGCGCAGCTGCGCGTCGACATCGAGGACCTTGCGGGCGGCGGCCCCTGGGGCGCCGACACGGTCGAGATGCTGCTCGTGCCGCACGCGGGCGCACCGGCCCGGCCGCTGGGCAAGGGCGCGTCGGGGGGTGAACTGTCCAGGGTCATGCTCGCGATCGAGGTCGCGCTGGCGACCGCCCCGGAATCGGGTGCGCGCCGCCCGCCGACGTTCGTGTTCGACGAGGTCGACGCCGGGGTCGGCGGCAAGGCGGCGATCGAGGTCGGCCGGCGCCTCGCCCGGCTCTCGCGCGGTTCGCAGGTGCTCGTGGTGACCCACCTGGCCCAGGTCGCGGCCTTCGCGGACACCCATCTGGTGGTGACGAAGTCCACATCCGGGGGCATCGACACGGTCACCGATTCGGACGTGCACCCGGTCACCGGGACCGAGCGCGTGCGTGAGCTGGCCCGGATGCTGTCCGGGCAGGAGGAGTCCGCGGCGGCCCGTGAGCACGCCGCTGAGCTTCTCGACCTGTCGGGCGTGGGACGATGACTCACAATGAGACTGACCTTTCGTAGACGCGCGCCCCAACCCGTCGAGTCCGGGACCGCTGGTCCGGTACGCGTCGACCCTCGAACCAAGGACCTGACGAAGCGCCTGCACGCGGGCGACGTCGCGGTGATCGACCACCTCGACATCGACCGGGTGGCCGCTGACGCGCTCGTCGCGAAGGCGCCCGCCGCGGTGCTGAACGCCGCCAAGTCGACGTCGGGCCGCTACCCGAACCTCGGCCCGGAGATCCTCGTCGCCGCCGGCATCCCGCTGATCGACGACCTCGGGCCCGACATCATGTCGCTCACCGACGGTCGCCTGGTGCAGATCGTCGGCGGGAAGGTGCTCGACGGCGAGAACGTCCTCGCCGAGGGCACCGAGCAGACCCCCGCGACGATCGAGGTCGACCTCGCGAACGCCCGCGAGGGCCTGTCCGACCAGCTGGAATCGTTCGCGGCGAACACGATGGACTACCTGCGCCGCGAACGTGACCTGCTGCTCGACGGCGTCGGCGTGCCCGACATCAAGACGGTCATCGACGGCCGGCACGTGCTGATCGTGGTACGCGGCTACCACTACAAGGCGGACCTCGCGACGCTGCGCCCGTACATCGTGGAGTACCGGCCGGTGATGATCGGCGTCGACGGCGGCGCGGACGCGATCCTCGAGGCCGGCTGGACCCCGCAGCTCATCGTCGGCGACATGGACTCCGTGTCGGACAAGGCGCTCAAGTGCGGCGCCGAGATCGTGGTGCACGCCTACCGCGACGGCAAGGCGCCCGGCCTGGAACGGGTCGCGGCGCTCGGCGTCGAGCACGTCGTGTTCCCGGCGACCGGCACCAGCGAGGACGTCGCGATGCTGCTCGCCGACGACAAGGGCGCCGAGCTGATCGTCGCGCTCGGCACGCACGTGACCCTCGTGGAGTTCCTCGACAAGGGCCGCTCGGGCATGGCGAGCACGTTCCTCACCCGGCTGCGCGTGGGCAGCAAGCTGGTCGACGCGAAGGGCGTCTCGCGGCTGTACCGCGCCCGGATCTCCAACAGCCAGCTCATCATGCTCGTCGTCGCGGGCCTGCTCGCCCTGACCGTCGCGCTCGCGTCGACCGCCGCCGGCCAGACGCTGTTCGGCCTGTTCGGGGCCCGTTTCGACGACCTGTTCTCCTGGGTCGGTTCGCTGTTCGGCGGCGCCTGATGCGCGCCGCGCAGAACCGGACCGCCCGACCCGCTCTCGAGGAAAAGACCGCACCGTGATCGACTTTCGTTACCACATCGTCTCGCTGATCTCCGTCTTCATCGCGCTCGCCGTCGGCATCGCGCTGGGCGCGGGACCGCTCAAGGAGACCATCGGGGACAGCCTGACCGGACAGGTCGACCAGCTGCGCCAGGACCGGGACGGGCTGCGCACCAACCTCACCGCGGCCCAGACCGCGCAGGCGAACCAGAGCACCTACCTCGCCGCCGCCGCGCCGCGGCTGCTGGACGGTGCCCTCGCGGACCGCCGGGTCGCCGTCGTGACGCTCGGCCCGGTCGACAAGGACGTGACCGCCGCGGTCGCGAAGCAGCTCAAGGCCTCCGGCGCCACCGTGAGCGCCCAGGTCGCCGTCACCGACAGCTGGGGCGACTCGTCGCTGCGCAGCTTCCGGCAGGCGCTCGCCGGCAACCTGGCCACGTACCTGAAGCCGGCCCCCGCGAAGGACGCCAGCACCGAGACCGAGCTGGCCGAGGCGCTCGTGCAGGGCCTCACCACGTCCGACGCGTCCTCGCCGGACAAGCTGGCGGAGTCCGCGAGCCTGATGCTCCAGCTCCTCGCCGACGCCGACAGCAACCTCATCACCGTGGCCGACGCAGTCAAGGCCCCGGCCGACGACGTCGTGATCCTCACCGCCTCGGACCTCAAGGACAAGACGGCCACCGCGGCGGCGGACGACGTCGTCGCCTCGCAGGTCGCGATCGCGAAGGCGGCCGCCGCGCGCTCCGAGGGGTCCGTCGTCGCCGACACGAACGCGACGTCGGGCGACGTCGTCTCGACGATCCTCGCCGACGACACCCTCGCCAAGTCCCTGACCACGGTCACCGGGGTCAACGACGTGACGGGTCAGGTCTCCGTCCCGCTCGCCCTGAACACGACCATCACCGGCGTCGCCGGCGGGCACTACGGCTTCGGGGACGGCGAGAAGGCCTTCCCGAGGGCCGGCCACCTGCCGCTGCTGGATCGAGCGAAGGCCGCAGCCGGCAAGGTGGCCCAGGGTTGAGCCTCGGGACCGGCCGTCGCTGGGTGACCGCCGCCGCCGCGGGCGTCACCACGCACCGCCTGCGCGCCGCGCTCGGAACCATCGCGGGCGAGCACGCCGCTGAGGCGACCACGGTCGCGCCGGTCCCCCCGGTCCCGCCCACCGCGTTCGCCGCGCTGCTGACCGGGCTGGTCGGGGACCCCGTCCGTTGGATCCGCACCAACCACCGCGGCGAGACCGTCAGCCTGCTCGAGGGACCGGCGACCGCGGCCGGCCTGCTGGTCGGCGGCGTGCTCGGCGCCCCGGACGCGCGCGGCGCGCTCGCCGCGACCGTCGCGACCGCGGGCGGTGCGACGTTCGGCCTGATCGACGACCTCACCCAGGACCCGCACCAGGCCAAGGGCCTGCGCGGGCACCTCGGCGCGCTGCGGCACGGCACGCTCACCACCGGCGGGCTCAAGGTCCTCGGCATCGGTGCGAGCGGCCTGCTCGCCGCCGCCATCGCGACCCCCACCCGCCGGGCCGACGGCGCCCCGGTCGCCCGCTTCGGCTGGGCATTCGACGTCGCCACCTCCGGGGCGCTGATCGCCGCGACCGCGAACCTGATCAACCTGCTCGACCTGCGGCCCGGCCGCGCGCTCAAGGGCGCCGCGATCCTCGCCGCCCCGCTGGCCCTCACCGACGGTGCTGGCTCGGGGCTGGCGGCGGGCGTCGTCGGCGCGGCCGCCGGCTCGGCGGAGGACGACCTCGCCGAGCGCGACATGCTCGGCGACGGCGGCGCCAACGCGCTCGGTGCGCTCGTCGGCACCGCGGTCGTGCTCGGCGCACCCCGCGTGGTCCGGCTCGCGGTGCTCGCGGGCGC
>NZ_DATCNW010000275.1:0-23546 GCF_036565025.1 Pengzhenrongella sp. | reverse complement strand
GAAGTCAAGCCCCAAACCGAACATCTCCCCAGGTCAACGCACCCAAATGACCCACCGAACGCTCAGCCGGGACCACTCACGATCCAGCTAGCCAGGAAGGTCCCGCTAGCTGCCGAGGCCCGCCTTGTCCACCATGCGGTGGAAACGCATGCCCGCCAGGCCGCCGAGGACCGCGGCGATCAGGCTCACGACGACGACGGCGACCAGTGCGATGATCCCGCCGGTCGTCAGGTCCCCCTCCTTGACGGGGATGCGCGGGAAGCTGTTCAGCTGTGCCAGGACGTCGTACTGCTTGCCCGCGACGGAGGCCAGCACGGCGACCACGACGGAGATGACCACGGCCCACAGCCACACCGCGACGCCCTGCCGCATGCCGTTGAACCGGGCCATCCGGGCGGCGACGTAGCCGCCGCAGTAGTACGCCACGAACAGGATGACGAGCAGGATGATCCCGCCCGCGATGCCGATCGTCTGCGGGTCGGCGGTGACCTTGTCGGCGGCTTCCTTGGCATCGAGGTGCGTGGCGATGCTGAACGCGGCACCCGCGCCGGCCGCCAGCGCTGTGAGCAGCACGGCGATGGCTGTGGCGACCAGCCAGCCGAAGAAGGCCGACCCCACCTTCACACCGCCGTGCGCCTCCCTCTCGCGACCCACGACGCTCTGCCGATCGAGGGCCGGGCCGTCGTCCTCGGCAGCCCAGGGCGGGGTCGGCGCGTCCTCGTCCGGCGCCGGCTTGGGCTGGTCTTCGTTGATGGTCATGGCTTGATTGTCCCTCAACCGGTCAAATGTAGGTAAATGCGAGGCCCACCGGCGCCGAGAACCCGTCTCGGCCGTGCCCTGCTCAGTCGATCGTCGCCCCGTCGTCGCCTCGTCCTGCGCCGCGGTGGCCGCGACGCTGGTCGCCCGGGCGTCTCGAGCTCGCGTCCGTGGCCGCCCCGTCCGGCGCCCTGGTCGCGGGCAACGGCGAGCCTTGGCAGGCGCAGAGCGCCTCGCTACGATTTCCCTATGAATCAACTGGCTCGGCGGATTCAGCGAACGTACTTGATACTCATTCTTGGCAATACGCTCGCCGCTTCGTTCATCTGGGGAATCAATACCCTTTTCCTGCTCGACGCCGGGCTCACGAACTTCGAAGCCTTCGCCGCGAACGCCTTCTTCACGGCGGGTATGGTGATATTCGAGATCCCGACCGGGGTCGTCGCCGACGGCTGGGGACGGCGGACCTCGTATCTCCTGGGAACCGTCACCCTGTCGGGCTCGACCTTCTTGTACTACCTCCTGTGGCGGGTGCACGGCCCGTTCTGGGCCTGGGCCGTGGTGTCGATCCTGCTGGGGCTCGGCTTCACATTTTTCTCTGGTGCGGTCGAGGCCTGGCTGGTGGACGCCCTGCACTTCGCCGAGTACGAGGGCGAGCTCGAGGCCGTGTTCGGCCGGGCGCAGATCGTCGGCGGAGCCGCCATGCTCACCGGTTCGGTCGCCGGCGGGTACATCGCGCAGGTCACGTCGCTCGGCGTGCCGTTCCTGCTGCGGACCGGCGTGCTGGTGCTGATGTTCGTCGTCGCCTCGGTCCTGATGAAGGACCTCGGATTCACCCCGGCCGCCCGGCAGAAGCCGCTCGCGGCCACCAAGGCCATCCTGGTCGCCTCGCTCGACTACGGCCTGCGGAATCGGCCGGTCCGCTGGCTGATGCTCAGCGCCCCGTTCGTCTCGGGCGTCGGGTTCTATGCGTTCTACGCCATGCAGCCCTATTTGCTCGAGCTGTACGGAAACAGCAAGGCCTACGGGGTGGCGGGTCTGGCCGCCGCCATCATTGCCGGTTCGCAGATGCTCGGCGGGGTCTTCGCCACGAGGATCCGGAACCTCTTCCGGCGCCGGACCTCCGCGCTGATCCTCGGGACCTTTCTGGGTGCCGCCTTCCTCGCCCTGCTGGGCGTGGCCAGCACCTTCCTCATCGCCCTGCTGCTGCTGATCCTCTGGGGACTCATCTTCGCGGCGGTCACGCCCATCCGGCAGGCGTACCTGAACGACCTGATCCCCTCGGGTCAGCGGGCCACCGTCCTGTCGTTCGACTCGCTCATGGGCAGCACCGGTGGCGTGGTCGTCCAGCCGGTCCTCGGCCACACCGCGGACCTCTGGGGCTACGGCGGGTCGTACCTCCTCGGGGCAGCGGTCCAGGCGCTGGCCATCCCGTTCCTGTTCCGCAGCCGGGCCGAGAAGGCCGACGCCGATACGCGCACGACCTCCTCGACCCCAGCGCCGGTCTGAGGCTCAGGCGTCGCGGCGCTTGAGGAGGACTGCTGCGGCGCCTAGCAGGACCACCAGCCAGGCGGCCAGGACGGCTGCGCCGGTGCCGGCGGAGAGCATGCCGTCGGGCGGGACCAGCGAGGTGAACGACGATCCGGCGTTCGAGGGCAGGTAGGGCAGCACGTGGGGCTCCCAGCTGTCCGGCAACAGCAGCCCGAGCAGGTTCGGCGCGAGGAGCAGCAGCACGAACAGCGCGCCGATGGCGCCCGCCGCGTGCCGGAGCAGGGCGCCGAGCGCGAGGCCGAGCAGGCCGATGGCCGCGAGGTACACCCCCGTGCCGAGGACCTCCCGGAGCACGCCGTCGTCGGACAGCGCCGCGTTCGCGCCGGCACCGAGGATCGACTGGCCGAGGAAGAACGCGCCGAACGCGGCGGGCACGGCGACCACCAGGCCCACCACCCCGATGACGACGACCTTGCCCCACAGCACCGGCAGCCGGCGCGGGACGGCGGCCAGCGTCGCCCGGATCATTCCGCTGGAGTACTCCCCGGACACCGCGAGCACGCCGAGGATCCCCACGATGATCTGGGCCAGCTGCGCACCCGCCAGGCTGAGGCTGGTCGGGTCGAGCCCGGCCATCCCCGGATCGCCGCCCGGCCGCGCGGACTGGACGTCGCCGGACGCCACCGCGGCGGCCAGGGCGCCGAAGCCGATGATGACCGCGAGCGCGGCCAGGATGGTGATCCAGGACGAGCGCAGGCTCGCGAACTTGACCCACTCGGAGAGCACGACCCGCGGTGTGGTCACCCGCAGGTGTGCGGTCTCGGCCCGGTTCCGCAGGCCCACGTGGGGCGCGGCGGTCCGGGCGTCGTTGGAGACGATGGTCGTCATCGCTGGCTCGCTTCTACGTTGTGGCGGGTGGCATCTCGGGTCGGGTCGCTCGGACCGAACTCGACCGAGTCGCGGGTCAGGCGCATGAAGGCCTCCTCGAGGGAGACCTCGGTGGGGATCAGGGCGTGGATCGGCAGGCCGGCCGCGAGCGCCCGGTCGCCGATCGTGGCGGCGTCGAGCCCGGTGACCCGGAGCTCACCGAGCTCCGCGCCCGACTCGACAGTCACGCCGTCGTCGAGCAGGATGCGGGCGAGCTCGCTCGCGCGGGGCGAACGGACCGCGACCACGACGCCGGACGCAGCGCGCTGCATCTCGCTCACCGAGGTGTCGGCGATGAGCTGCCCGCGGCCGACGACGACCAGGTGCTCGGCGACCAGGGCGATCTCGGAGATCAGGTGGGAGGACACGAACACGGTCCGCCCCTCGTCCGCGAGGGCCTTGAGCAGGTTGCGGATCCACACGATCCCCTCCGGGTCGAGCCCGTTGACCGGCTCGTCGAGGATGACGACCTCGGGGTCCCCGAGCAGTGCCGCCGCGATCCCGAGCCGCTGGCCCATGCCGAGGGAGAACGCTCCCGCGGGCTTGCGGCCCACGGTCGACAGGCCCACGAGGTCGAGCACCTCGGTGATGCGCCGGCGCGGGATCCCGGTCGTGGTCGCCAGCGACAGCAGGTGGTTGTGGGCGGACCGGCCGGGGTGGATGGCGCGGGCCTCCAGGAGCGCGCCGACCTGGTGCAGCGGGGCGACATGCTCGACGTAGGGCCGCCCGTTGACGGTGACCGAGCCGGCATCGGGGCGGTCCAGGCCCACGATCATCCGCATCGTCGTCGACTTTCCCGCGCCGTTCGGGCCCAGGAACCCGGTCACGACGCCGGGATTGACGGCGAAGCTCAGGTCGTTCACGGCGGTCTTCTTGCCGTACCGCTTCGTCACGTGCTCAACAATGATCATCGATTCCTCGCTGCCGGGCGCTGGGTTCTGCTCCTGGGATGAACCCTGCCCGCAGCGGGCGCGACGGGAGTCGCCCGCGTGCGGTGTCTTGCTCCGGCGCCGCTACCGCGCGCGCAGTAGCCCGGTCTCATACGCGATGACGACGAGCTGCGCCCGGTCGTGCGCGTCGAGCTTCATCATGGCGCGGTTGACGTGGGTCTTGACGGTGTGCGGGGAGATGACCAGGCCGGTCGCGATGTCGTCGTTCGAGCGCCCCTCGCCGACCAGCGTGAGCACCTCCCGCTCCCGCTCGGTGAGCGCGTCGAGCGAGGCCACCGGCCGCTCGGGGCCCCGGCCGTGCGCGGCCGGGGGCTCGCCGAGAAAGCGTTCGATCAGGGTGCGGGTCGCGAGCGGGGAGAGCAGCGAGTCGCCGCGGGCGATGACGCGGATGGCCTCGACGACGGCCTCCGGCTCGGCGCCCTTGCCCAGGAAGCCGCTCGCACCCGCGCGCAGCGCGGCCACCACGTGCTCGTCGGTCTCGAACGTGGTCAGCACGAGCACGCGTACCCCGGCGAGCAGGGGGTCGGCGCAGATCTGGGCGGTCGCCTCGATGCCGTCCAGGTCGGGCATCCGGATGTCCATCAGGACGACATCGACCGGCCGCTCGCGGACCTGCCGCACCGTCGCCCTGCCCGACGAAGCCTCGCCGACCACCAGCAGGTCGTCCTCGAGCTCGAGGATGCCGCGCAGGCCGGCGCGGATGAGCGGCTGGTCGTCGGCGATCAGCACCCGGATCACGACGGAGCTCCGTGCGGGCCGCAAGCGGGGCGCCGGGACCCGGAGTCGGTGCCGGGCACCGCTGCCGCGACCGCCGTCGGCCGGTACGGGATGACGGCGACCAGGCGGAAGGTCCCGCCCTCCTGCGCGGCGGTCAGGCTCCCACCGCACGCGGCGGCGCGCTCGCGCATGCCGATCAGCCCGTGCCCGACGGGCGCCGGATCGCGGGCCGGATCGCCGGCAGGATGTTCGGCCGGATGTTCCCGGACGGCGTTGCTGACGCGGATGGTGAGCGCGCCCGCTGCGTGCTCCACGTCCAGCTCGGCCTGCCCGACGCCGTGCTTCGAGGCGTTCGTGAGCGACTCCTGCACGATCCGGAACGCCGCCAGGTCGCACGCCCGGTCCATCTCGCCGGGCCGCCCGGTCGCGCGCGTGCGAACCACCAGGCCGGCCTCCGCGAAGGTCACCAGCAGGGTGTCCAGCCGGTCGAGCCCGGGCGCGGGCTCGGTCCCGGTTTCTCGGTCGCCGTCGCCGTCGCCCGTCGAGCGCAGGACGTGCAGCACGGCTCCGAGCTCGTCGAGCACGGTCCGGGCGGCCTCCTGGACATGCCCGAGCGACGCGTCCACCGTGGCCGCGTCGCGGCCGACGGCCCGGCGCGCAAGGCCCGCGTGGATGTTGATCACCGCGATGTGGTGCGCGACGACGTCGTGCAGCTCGCGCGCGATCCGCACCCGCTCCTCGACGACCCTGGTGCGCGCCTCCTGCTCGCGGGTCTCGTCCGCGCGCCGGATCCGTTCGGCGAGCTCGGTGACGTAGGCCCGCTGGGCGCGCGCCGCGATCCCGATAGCGAACGCGAGCGCCGTCCAGACCACCACGATCAGAGTGCGTGCCTCGGAGATCGGCCCGGTGGCGTTCGTCCGGGCCACCGCGAAGAGCACGAGCGCGCTGACGACCGCGGCGACCGCGGCGACGCGACGCGGTCGGTGGATCGCCACGGAGAACACCGCGATCTGGCTCGCGACCATCATCGACGGGGTCGCCCCGTCGACCACGAGGGCTGCCGTGACCCCCAGCAGCGTCACGGCGAGCACCGGCAGGGGCCAGCGCGCGCGGAAGAGCAGCGCCCCGCCGACGACGGCCGCGAGCGCGAGGGTGCCGAGCGCCGGTCCCGCCGGGATGTGCTCGTGCCAGATGGCGCCGAGCGCGAGGGCCAGCACGCAGGCGCCGACGGCGACGTCGACCACCCGGCGAGCCCGACGGCGCGCGACCTGGTGGTCGAGCCACGGGTGCACCCCGAGCGGATCGACGTCGGCGGCGCTCGCCGGGTTCCACACGCCGGCTACCCCGTTCCCGATCCGACGGTGTCGAGGTCGAACTGGAGGTCGAGCGCCCCGAGCGGCTCGACACCGTCCGTGCTCGGTTCCGAGGTCGCGACCCCGAGCCACCGGGTCCAGCGCCGCCCCCAGGTCCGGCGCTCGACGAAACCTGCGGCCTGCGCCGCTGCGCGCTCGGGATCGGAGTCGGCCAGCACCATCACCGGGCCGGGCGCCGGATCGGGCTGTGCGGCGGTCCACGCCAGCGCAGCCAGGAGCAACGCGGGATCACCGGTCCGGTGCGCCGAGGCCTGCGAGATCTCGAGCAGCAGCCAGCTCGGCTCGCCGAGCCGGAGCTCGCAGAGCAGTGCCCGGCCCAGCAGCGCCTCGGCTCCACCCGGCGCCGACCCGCCGAGCTGGGAGGCGATGTTGCGCAGCACGGCCGGCGGCGGCGGCAGCTGCCCGGCCGGGATGGCCGTCACGGCCCCCACGATCGACCCGTCGTCGAGCTGCTCGACCCACAGCGCGCCATACTCGAACGCGACGTGCGTCAGGAGCAACCGTGCGGTCCGCGTCAGCACCTCCGGCTCCACACCGGGCGGCTGTTGTCCCTCCCGGGTGATCCGCGCGATCGCCGGGACATCCGCAAGACCCGCGATGCGGATGGAGTTCACCATGACACCAGTCTCCCCCGCCGCCCGACACCCCGTCGTCGCCCGTCAGTGGGAAGCGACGTACCGCGCCTGCAGTACGGCACGATGAGTTCGTGCAAAAGACACTCGCCCTCGCGCTCGGAACGGTCCTCGTCCTCATGGGTGTCGTGTTCACACTGCAGGGTCTCGGCTACCTCGCCGGGAGCGCGATGACCGGGGTGACGACCTGGGCGATCGTCGGGCCGATCCTCGTCGTCGTCGGCCTGGTGCTCCTCGTACGGGCCGGACGGCGGCGCCCGCCCGGCTGACCGGACGCAGCGTCGTCAGGCGGCTGCGGGCCACCCGGGCACCCCTCGTCCAGCATTCGAGAAGTTCTGTCCGAACGTTGGCCAACCGGCGCGGGCTGACGGATGCTCGGTGCAGGTCATGAGCGCCAGCGCACAGCCCCGGCTTGCTGGCCGGCAACCCTTCGTCCGCGACGGGGTGCCCCGGGTGACGACCTGGTCCGGGTCGGTCGACCCGGGCAAGCGCGGGGTGCACCAAGGCCCCATGGGATTGTCGGAGGACCGTCGTGGCTGCACCGCTCGACCTCGCGGGATCCGGGCTGGTCACGCTCGCGCCCGCCGCCGGGCCCGGGCTCGCCGTGCGCGCGTGCCTGGTCGTCGCCCTGCTGGTGGCCGCGAGCGCGGTCTGGTGGGTGGCTCGCCGCCGCGCCGCCCGGTTCCGGTCGCTGCCGAGCGGGCTGGCCGGCGCCGCGGGCCTGACCAGCGCGGACCTGGGCCACGAACTGGGTGCGCGGGCGACGTTCGTGCAGTTCTCCGCCGCGACGTGCAGCACGTGTCCGCAGGTCAGCCGGGCACTGACCGAGCTGGCGGCCGGTGAGCCCGGGGTCGTGCACGTCAACCTGGCGTCCGAGGACCACATGGACCTCGTGCGGCGCTTCTCCGTCTACCGCACGCCGACCGTGCTGGTCGTCGACGCGGTCGGCACCGTCCGGTCCCGCACCTCCGGCCCGCTCACACCCGCTCGGGCCGTCGCCGCGCTGCGGCACGTCACGCACGGCCCGCCCAAGATCGCGGATTCCCCCAGGAGCATCGATGTCTGACTCGCCGAGCACGCACCTGCCGTCCACCCCGCGCGGGACGCCGTCGGGCATCGACCCGCGCGGCCCGAGGTTCGGGGCGGGCGTGACCGCGACCCTGCTGGTCCTGGTGCTGCTGCTCGGCGGCGGAACCGCGGCCACCGCGCTGCTCGCGGTGGTGGCGCTGCTGTTCGCGCTCGGGGTGGCCCGCGGCGTCGCGGGCACCGTGCAGGGCCTCGCCTACCGGACCTGGATCCGCCCGCGCCTCGGGCCGCCGACCGAGCTCGAGGACCCGCGTCCCCCGCGGTTCGCCCAGCTGGTCGGTCTGATCGTCGTTGGCGTCGGGCTGATCCTGGCCGCCGCCGGGGTTCCGTTCGCGGTGCCGATCAGCGCCGCGGTGGCACTGGTGGCCGCGTTCCTCAACGCGGCCTTCGGGCTGTGCCTCGGCTGCGAGATGTACCTGCTGCTCCAGCGTTGGAGGCCGCAGCACTGAGCCGGATCCTGGGCACCTCACCTCCCCAGGCCGACGGCGGCGATATCCTCGCCCACGTGGGCCCGCACAGGCGCGGCGCCCGCTGTGCTCATCAGCGTCGTCACCAACCCGGGGGAACTCACCATGTCGATCTTTGACTCAACGCCTGCGCAGGAGTCCAACGCCGCACCCGGCGCGCTCCGGGTGGTCATGTTCGTGTTCTGCCTCGCCCTGTTCATCGGCGGGTTCTACCTGATGTCGGTCGCGTTCGAGCACGCGTCCGGGATCCTGTTCGGGGCCGCCATGCTGCTGTGCGGGCTGGCGTACATCATCCCGACCACGCTGATGTCGAACCTGGACTGAGCCGCGCCGGGGCTGACCGGCCCGGCCGCCGGTCAGCCGAGCGGGTCGTCAGCCGCGCAGCTCGGCGAGCACCGCGTCGGTGAACGGCGGCCAGGCGTCCACGGCCCAGGCCCCGAAGTCGCGGTCGGTGAGCACGACGCACGCGACACCAGCGGCAGGATCGACCCACGCGAACGTCCCGGCCTGCCCGAAGTGCCCGTAGGTCCGCGGCGAGCTCGTGCCACCGGTCCAGTGCGGCTGCTTCCCGTCGCGGATCTCGAAGCCCAGCCCCCAGTCGTTCGGGTTCTGCCGGCCGAATCCGGGCAGCACCCCCGCGAGCCCGGGGTAGACGACGTCCGTGGCCGCCGCGAGCGTGCTCGGGTCGAGCAGCGCGGGATCCTGGAGCTCGGCGACGAACTTCGCGAGGTCACGGGCGCTCGACGTCGCTCCGGCGGCCGGCGATCCCCCGACGGTCGTCGCGTCCATCCCCAGCGGGTCGAGCAGCCCCTCGCGCACGTACGCGGCGAACGGGATGCCCGACCGCTGCGCGACGGCCTCGGCCAGCACCTCGAAGCCGGCGTTGGAGTAGATCCGCCGGTCCCCGGGGGCGGCCCGGACCGTGCGGGCGGAGAAGTCGAGACCCGAGGCGTGCGCCAGCAGGTGACGGACCGTCGCGCCCGGCGGGCCGGCGGCGTCGTCCAGTCCGAGCACGCCCTCCTCGATCGCGATCAGCGTCGCGTACGCCGTGAGCAGCTTCGTCACCGAGGCGAGCGGGTAGCTGCGCTCGAGGTCACCGTGCGAGGAGAGGACCTCGCCGCCGGCCGCGACGACGGCCGCGGATGCGTTCGGGACGGG
The DNA here is from genome assembly GCF_036565025.1 of Pengzhenrongella sp. Lineage (NCBI taxonomy): Bacteria > Bacillati > Actinomycetota > Actinomycetes > Micrococcales > Pengzhenrongella > Pengzhenrongella sp. The sequence continues at coordinate 13,989 of NZ_DATCNW010000275.1, read as the reverse complement.
CCACTGGCTGATCGCACTCACGGCAGGCATGCCGACGACGATAGGCGACGGAGTCCACCCGGCGTTTCACCCTGTATGAGCCGGTTCGACCCCGGCCCCGAGGCTAAAGTCGGGAAAAGTTGGCCGTTCTCGTTCTTTAGGGGGCAACGAGCGATGCGTGTGTGGCCTGGACGCCCCTTCCCCCTCGGGGCAACGTTCGACGAAACCGGCACGAACTTCGCGCTGTTCTCCGAGGTCGCCGACCGGGTCGAGCTCTGCCTCATCGCCGACGACGGCGCGGAGACCCGGATCGACGTGCGCAAGGTCGACGCGTTCGTCTGGCACTGCTATGTCCCCGGGGTGTCCCCCGGTCAGCGTTACGGCTACCGCGTGCACGGCCCGTACGACCCCTCGCGCGGCCACCGATGCAACCCCAGCAAGCTGCTTCTCGACCCCTACGCGAAGGCGATCGTCGGACAGATCGACAACGACCCTTCGCTCTTCTCCTACCGGTTCGATGACCCCACCGCGCGCAACGACGACGACTCGGCGGGGCACACCATGAACTCGGTGGTGATCGACCCGTTCTTCGACTGGGGTGAGGACCGCCCGCCCAAGCACGAGTACCACGCGAGCGTGCTGTACGAGGCGCACGTCAGGGGGATGACGATCCGGCACCCGGAGATCCCCGAGCCGATCCGCGGCACGTACACCGCCATGGCGCACCCGGCGATCATCGAGCACCTCCGGGACCTCGGGGTGACCGCCGTCGAGCTCATGCCGGTGCACCAGTTCGTGAACGACCCGATCCTGGTCGCCCGAGGGTTGTCGAACTACTGGGGCTACAACACGATCGGATTCTTCGCCCCGCACAGCACCTACGCCGCATCTGTGCTGCCCGGGCAGCAGGTGCAGGAGTTCAAGGTGATGGTCAAGGCCCTGCACGAGGCCGACATCGAGGTCATCCTCGACGTCACCTACAACCACACGGCCGAGGGTGACCACCTCGGTCCGACGCTCTCGCTGCGCGGCATCGACAACGCGGCCTACTACCGCCTGGTGCCGAGCGACAAGTCGCACTACTTCGACACGACCGGCACCGGGAACTCGCTGCTCATGCGGCACTCCCACGCGCTGCAGCTGATCATGGACTCGCTGCGCTACTGGGTCGAGGAGATGCACGTTGACGGGTTCCGGTTCGACCTGGCCTCGACCCTGGCCCGGCAATTCCACGAGGTCGACCGCCTCTCGGCGTTCTTCCACATCGTGCAGCAGGACCCGGTGATCAGCCGGGTCAAGCTCATCGCGGAGCCATGGGATCTCGGCGACGGCGGCTACCAGGTCGGCGGATTCCCCCCGCTGTGGAGCGAGTGGAACGGCCGGTACCGCGATGCGGTCCGCGACTTCTGGCGCGGGGAGCCGTCCACGCTCGGGGAGTTCGCGAGCCGCGTGACCGGGTCCTCCGATCTCTATCAGCACGCCGGCCGCAAACCGATCGCGTCGATCAACTTCGTGACGGCGCACGACGGCTTCACGCTGGCGGACCTGGTCGCCTACGAGAACAAGCGCAACCAGGCGAACGGCGAGAACGGCCGCGACGGTGAGCGGGACAACCGGTCGTGCAACTCGGGGGTCGAAGGCCCCACGGACGACCCGGCGGTCCTCGAGCTGCGGGCCCGCCAGCAGCGCAACTTCCTCACCACCCTGCTGCTCTCCCAGGGCGTGCCCATGCTTGCGCACGGCGACGAGCTCGGCCGCACCCAGCACGGCAACAACAACGTCTACGCCCAGGACAACGAGGAGTCGTGGGTGGACTGGGACCTCGACGAGGAGCGGGCGTCACTGCTCGACTTCACCCGCCGCCTCGTCCACCTGCGGCGAGCGCACCCGGTGCTCCGGCGTCAGGCGTACTTCTCCCCGCACGACGACGCCGCGTCCGAGTCCCATCTGCCGGACATCGCCTGGTTCACCCCGTCGGGCGAGACCATGCGGCGCGAGCGTTGGCAGGTGGACCACGCACAGGCGGTCACGGTGTTTCTCAACGGCGAGGCCATCGACGACCTGGACCCGTGGGGCGAACGGATCGACGACGACTCGTTCGTGATCATGTTCAACGCGAGCGACCAGGCGACCACCTTCAGGGTTCCAGCCGCGACCTACGGCGCGAAATGGACGTGTGTGCTGGACACGGACAGCAACCTCGAGAACGGCGAGCGGGTCGCGGCTGCCGCGCGGTTGAGGATCTCCGGACGGAGCACGGTGGTACTGACCCGGCCGAGGTTCACGGCGTAGGGGCTGGGCGACCTGACGTCGGCATCCGGCACGGCTCGAGGTGGCGGGCGAGCTCAGGGCTCGGCGAGTTCGCCGATTCGCGGCGAGTTCGCCGGTCGACGTGGGCGGCGGGCTCCGCAGCGGCGACGACCGAGCCGCGAAACGCGAGTTGTTGCGATGCGGATCGCCCTTGGCGACGACACAGTCGTCCGTACGGGATCGTCCCGCGACCGATGGTCTCCCGAAGGGGTGACCCGACATGACGAGCACCAGCGCCCCGCAGTACCCTCCCGGGTTCGAGCCGCATCCGCGGGGCCGGCGATGCACGGCCAGGTCGCCTCCCAAAGCTCCACGACGCCGGTTCCCACGGCCCCGCTCGCGGGCCAGGGCACCCCCGCACCGGCGACCGTGGTAGGACTCGGTACCGGCGGCGAGGACGACGGCGTCGGGGACGTTCTGCCCTGGCGAGGCGCACGGCGCACGGTCAGTCAGATCAACGGCTACGCGCACGCTCGACGGGGCGGACGTTTCCGCGGGAACGTTTGATCCCAAACCTTGAGACGAAAACGTTCAGGCTTCGACCGTTCGACACGGGTGCCGGCGGATCGCTTCGATCGGGTCGCGTCACGCGGATTCCGCGGCTCGTTTGATCGCGGCGAGGGTCACGGGGATGCCGTCGCGAGCCGCCCTGGTGCGCTCGGAGATCTGTTCGGGAGCATCTGCGCCGTACTTCTCCGCGAACAGAGCAAGGCCCGCGGGCAGGAACTCCCACGATTCGGTGACTCTCGTGCCCTCGCCGAGGGCGGTGAAGGTGTACCCCCACCGCACGTACGAACCCCCGACGACGAACGCGAACTCGCGCCCCCGGTCCGCGGCGACCACCTCGGACCGGGTTTCCCACGTCCGGGCGGGCAGCACGTTGCGTCCGGTGAACCAGTCACCCACCCGCGCGGAGCTCCCCTCGTCCCACCAGCAGGCCTTGCAGATCGGGCTCCACTCTCCGGTGCGGGTCACGTCCGCGACCATGTCGTAGAGGTCGTCCGCTCCGCTGGCGACGACGATCGAGTCTGCGTAGTTCAGGTTGCTCATGCGCGCAGTCTCCCAGGCCAGCAGCGGCCGTCCGCCGCCCTTTCGCGGAGCGAGGCACAGCCGTACGGTGTGTACATCGTGTACACGTCCACCCGAGGGAAGTTCCCGTGACCGCCGTCCATTTCGACTCCACGAGCGCCGCCAGGTCCAACTTCAAGGCACTCCTCGATGCGGCTCGCGAGGGTCGGACCGCGTCGTTGCGCCGAGACGACGAGCGGGTCGCGGTCGTCGACGTCGCCAGGCTCGTGCGCGCCCTGACCCGGAAGGCACCGCCCGAGGCGGTTCTGGTAGCGGAGGCCGGGGGGTGGTCGGCGTTCCTTCCTGGATTTCCGGTCAGCGGGTCCGGCGCCTCGTTCGACGAGGCGGTAGGCGACCTCGTCGTGGCGATGCGCGAGTACACGGAGGACTGGAACGACCATCTGCGCCTCGCTCCGAATCACGCAGACAACTGGGCACTCGTGCAGCTCGTCGACCTGAGCAGCGATGACGAGCTCCGACGCTGGGTGATCGGCAAGGATCGGTGAAACGCCCCCCACCAACGCGCGATGACCACGAGAAGTTCTGCCGGATCGAAGGTTGGGTCGAGGTCCGAGGCGCGACCGGGCAACCGACTCGTCATCACGCAACGTACGAGTTGTCGAATCCCGACGGGACACAGCTACGGACTCGAGTCTCACGCCCGATCGATGCGAGCACCTACGGTGCGTCGATGTGGTCGCGCATCCTGCGCGATCAGCTGCACGTCACTGCAGAGGAGTTCTGGGCCTGTGTGACCGCCGGGGTACTCCCTCGCCGGAACGCCCTGCCCACCGGCGACCCCGCCAAAGAACTGCCGGCGGCACTCATCGAATTGCTGATCCGTCACGTGGGAGTGCCCGAAGACGAGATCAGGGGCCTGACCCGCGATCAAGCGCTTGCACGCCTGAACGAGTTCTGGTCCTCCCCACCGCGGCCAGGTCCCGAGTAGCCGCACGCGCCTGTGAATCGCGCCGCAATCGCCCCGCCCCCGCACATGATGAACTGGGCCGCATGCCCAACCGCCTCGCTGCCGCCACGAGCCCGTACCTGCTCCAGCACGCGGACAACCCGGTCGACTGGCGCGAGTGGGCGCCCGAGGCGTTCGACGAGGCCCGCCGGCGCGACGTCCCGGTCCTGATCTCGGTCGGCTACGCGGCCTGCCACTGGTGCCACGTGATGGCGCACGAGTCGTTCGAGGACCCCGCGACGGCGTCGTTCATGAACACGCATTTCGTCAACGTGAAGGTCGACCGCGAGGAGCGGCCCGACGTCGACGCGGTGTACATGGCCGCGACGCAGGCGATGACGGGATCCGGCGGCTGGCCGATGACGGTCTTCGCGACGCCCGACGGCGAGCCGTTCTACTGCGGTACGTACTTCCCGCCGCAGCCTGTCGGCTCGATGGCGTCGTTCCGGCAGGTGCTCGCGGCGATCACGACCGCCTGGCACGACCAGCGCGAGGAGCTCGAAACCACTGCCACCGAGCTGCGCCGGGTGCTCGGTGAGCGCTCGGTAGCCACGCTCCCGGGCGACTTCCCACCCCCTGCCGAGCTCGATGCGCACCTGCTCGCCGCCCTCGCCGGGATCACCCGGGACTTCGATGCGGCGCGTGGCGGGTTCGGGCGCGCACCGAAGTTCCCGCCGTCCATGGTCCTGGAGTGGCTGCTGCGCCACCACGCGCGCACCGGCGACGCGTCCGCGCTGGCGATGGCCGAGCGCACCCTGGAGGCGATGGCCCGTGGCGGGATCTTCGACCAGCTCGGCGGGGGTTTTGCGCGCTACTCGGTCGACGAGCGGTGGGAGGTGCCGCACTTCGAGAAGATGCTCTACGACAACGCGCTCCTGCTGCGCGTCTACACGCACTGGTGGCGCGCGACCGGTTCCCCGCTCGCCCGCCGGGTGGCCGAGCAGACCGCTTCCTGGATGCTCCGCGACCTGCGCACGCCCGAGGGCGGCTTCGCGTCCTCCCTCGACGCGGACAGCGAGGGCCACGAGGGGACCTACTACGTCTGGACGCCGGCCCAGCTCGCGGACGTCCTCGGGCCCGACGACGGCGCCTGGGCCGCGGACCTGCTGCGCGTGGGCGATCCGGGCACCTTCGAGCGCGGCACGTCCGTGCTCGCGCTGCCGGTCGATCCCGGGCCCGACGACGTGCCGCGGTTCGAGTCCGTCCGGGACCGGCTCCGCGCGGCGCGCGACCTGCGGGTCCTGCCCGCCCGGGACGACAAGATCGTCGCCGCGTGGAACGGGCTCGCGATCGCCGCGCTCGCCGAGGCAGGCGCGCTGCTGGACCGGCCCGAGTGGGTCGCTGCCGCGAGCACCGCGGCCGAGCTGCTCGTGGACCTGCACCTGTCGCCCGACGGCGCGCGCCTGGTCCGCACCTCGCGCGCAGGGGTCGCCGGGAGCTCGGCGGGGGTGCTGGAGGACTACGCCGACGTCGCCGAGGGCCTGCTCACGCTCGGTGCCGTCACGGCCGACCACCGGTGGACCGCCTGCGCGGGCGGGCTCCTCGCCACCGTCCTCGCCCGCTTCACCGGCGACGACGGCGCCCTGGTGGACACCGCGGAGGACCAGACCGACGCGGTGCTGGACCGGATCTGGCGCCCGCGGGACCCCACCGACGGGCCGACCCCGTCCGGGCCGGCCGCCGCAGCCGGCGCCCTGGTGACCTACGGGGCGCTGACCGGGTCGCTCGAGCACCGGGCCGCCGCCGAACGGGTTCTCATCGAGATCCTGAGCATCGCCAGGCGGTACCCGCGAGCCGCGGGGTGGGGGCTCGCGGTCGCCGAGGCGGTCGCGGACGGGCCGCGCGAGGTCGCCGTCGTCGGCCCGGCGTCCGACGACGCGACGCGGGCGTTGCGAGGTGCGGCGCTGCGGGGCACCGCGCCGGGCGTCGTCGTCGCAATCGGCGACCCGGCGCAGCGCACAGGCGCGGGAACTGCCGCGCCGATACCCGCACTGCTGCTCGACCGGCCGCTGATCGGCGGCCGGCCCGCCGCGTACGTGTGCCGCGGTTTCGTGTGCGGCCTGCCGACGACCGACCCCCTCGAGCTCGCGCGGAGCCTGGGCGCCCGGCCCGCGTGAGGTCGTTCCCGAGTCAGGGCCGAACCAGGATGAACTAGGCATAGACCTGGCATGAACGAGGTCTGAACCGGGCCGGGGCCGGAAAATCTCAGCGGGTGGACAACGTCCGAAATCCCCCGGTGACCAGCACCACAGTCCCGCGCTCCTCGTGTCCGGACCGTTTCCGGCCCAGCAGTGGCGAGGGCTCAGCCGCGCTGGGCGTCCGCTCGAGCGCGGCACGAGGCGCAGGTGCCGAACAGCTCGATCGTGTGCTCGATATCGGCGAACCCGTGCTCGGAACCGACCTTGGTGGCCCATGACTCGACGCTCGGACCGTCGATCTCGACGGTCGTGCCGCACGAGCGACACACCAGGTGGTGATGGTGCGCGCGCCGGTCGCACCGGCGGTACAGCGCCTCGCCGTCGCCGGACCGCAGCACGTCGACGTCGCCGCTCTCGCTGAGGGCCTGCATCGCGCGGTAGACCGTCGCGAGGCCGACGTTCGACCCCTTCTCGCTCAGCAGCTCGTGCAGCTGCTGCGCACTGCGAAACTCCTCGACGTGCTCGAGAAGCTCCACGATCGCGGTGCGCTGACGCGTGTTCCGCTGCTGCAACGCAGGTCTCCCGCTTCCTTGTTCTGTGGGTTCTCGGCGTACCCACACCGGGTGGTCATGCTAGCTCCAGACACGCGTCGGGCGGCATTGCGGCAAAAGTCCTCTCACCCACCTGGCACCCTGTACCCATGCAGATCTGGCCCGGACACCCCTACCCGCTCGGCGCGACCTTCGACGGAGCAGGCACGAACTTCGCCTTGTTCTCCGAGGCCGCCGACCGTGTCGAGCTCTGCCTCATCGCCGACGACGGGAAAGAAACCCTCGTCGAGCTGACCGAGGTCGACGCCTTTGTGTGGCACTGCTACCTCCCCGAGCTCTCCCCCGGACAGCGCTACGGCTACCGCGTGCACGGCCCGTACGACCTGGCACGCGGGAACCGCTGCAACCCCAACAAGCTCCTGCTCGACCCGTACGCGAAGGCGATCGACGGGCAGATCGACGGTGACGAGGCGCTGTTCTCCTACCGGTTCAACGCCCCTGACGAGCGCAACGACGACGACTCCGCGGGCCACACGATGACCTCCGTCGTGATCAACCCGTTCTTCGACTGGGGCTACGACCGGCCGCCCAAGCACGAGTACCACGAGAGCGTGCTGTACGAGGCGCACGTCAAGGGCATGAGCATGCGGCACCCGGACGTGCCGGAGCGGATCCGGGGCACCTACGCCGGGATGTCGCACCCCGCGATCATCGATCACCTCACCGCCCTGGGCGTGACCGCGGTCGAGCTCATGCCCGTGCACCAGTTCGTGAACGACCCGCACCTCGTGGAGAAAGACCTCTCGAACTACTGGGGCTACAACACGATCGGGTTCTTCGCGCCGCACAACGACTATGCGGCCTCCCAGCTGCCCGGTCAGCAGGTGCAGGAGTTCAAGGCGATGGTCAAGGCCCTGCACGAGGCCGACATCGAGGTCATTCTCGACGTCGTCTACAACCACACCGCCGAGGGCAACCACCTCGGCCCGACAATCTCCATGCGTGGCATCGACAACGCGGCGTACTACCGGCTCGTGGACAAGGACCAGGCGCACTACTTCGACACGACCGGCACCGGGAACTCGCTGCTCATGCGGCACCCGCACGTGCTGCAGCTGATCATGGACTCGCTGCGCTACTGGGTCCAGGAGATGCACGTGGACGGGTTCCGGTTCGACCTGGCCTCGACCCTGGCCCGCCAGTTCCACGAGGTCGACCGCCTCTCGGCGTTCTTCGACATCATTCAGCAGGACCCGGTGATCAGCCAGGTCAAGCTCATCGCGGAGCCGTGGGACCTCGGCGACGGCGGCTACCAGGTCGGCGGATTCCCCCCGCTGTGGAGCGAGTGGAACGGCCGCTACCGCGACACGGTCCGCGACTTCTGGCGCGGGGAGCCGTCCACGCTCGGGGAGTTCGCGAGCCGCGTGACGGGCTCGTCCGATCTGTACGAGCAGACCGGCCGCAAGCCCATCGCGTCGGTGAACTTCGTCACCGCCCACGACGGGTTCACCCTCGCCGACCTGGTCTCCTACCAGGAGAAGCACAACGAGGCGAACGGCGAGGGCAGCCACGACGGCGAGAGCCACAACCGGTCCTGGAACGGCGGCGTCGAGGGCCCGACGAAGGACCAGGCGATCCTCGCGGTCCGGGCCCGCCAGCAGCGCAACTTCCTCACCACCCTGCTGCTCTCCCAGGGCGTCCCGATGCTCGCGCACGGCGACGAGCTCGGGCGCACCCAGCAGGGCAACAACAACGTCTACGCCCAGGACAACGAGCTCTCCTGGCTGGACTGGGACCTCGACGAACGGCGCGAGGCGCTGCTCGACTTCACCCAGCGCGTCGTCCACCTGCGCCGCGACCATCCCGTGCTGCGCCGGCGCCGGTTCTTCGAGGGGAAGGCCGAGGAGTCCAGCGACTCCGACCTGCGCGACATCGCGTGGTTCAACCCGTCGGGCGAGACGATGCGTCGCGAGGGCTGGCAGGTCACCCACGCGCGCGCCGTGATGGCCTTCCTGAACGGTGAGGCGATCAACGAGCCGGACCTGCGCGGCGAGCCGATCGAGGACGACAGCTTCCTGATCATCTTCAACGCGAGCGACCAGGACATCGACTTCACGATGCCCGCGGCGAAGTACGGGCTGGAATGGACCTGCGTGCTGGACACCGACCACAACCTGGACAACGAGCAGACGGTCGCCGCGGCGGCCGTGATCAACGTCTCCGAGCGCAGCACCGTGGTGCTCACCCGGCCCGTCGGCGCGAAGGTCGCGCTCCCCGCGGTCCCGGTCGCGGTCGCGGAGCAGGTGGCCGCCCCGGAGCCGCCCACGGTCGACTACGAGCCGACCTACCCCGGCGGGGTCGCCCCCGGCAAGGGGCGCGCCCGCAAGTCCGCGAGCAAGACCGGCTCCGCGACCACCGCCGCCGCCGCCGACGCCGCACCCGCCGCCGTCAAACCCCCGGTGAAGAAGTCCGCCTCGCGCGCGAAGCGCCCCGGCACGTCCGGCGCGCTATGAGTGACACGCCGGAGGCGACCCCGGCCGGCTCCGCCCGGCGCCGGCCGGCACCGGGCCGTCCCGTGCCGGTCTCGACGTACCGCCTCCAGCTCGGCGCCGACCTCACCCTGGACGACGCCGTCGAGCGCGTCGCCTATGTCGCCGACCTCGGCGCCACGCACCTGTACCTCTCCCCCGTGCTGCGCGCGGCACCGGGCTCGACGCACGGCTACGACGTCGTCGACCACAACGAGATCGCGCCGGTGCTCGGTGGGCGCGACGCGCTCGACCGCCTCGCGATCGCGGCCCGGGCGCATGGGCTGGGCCTGATCCTCGACATCGTCCCCAACCACATGGCCGTGCCGACCCCGGCGTGGCACAACCGCGCGCTCTGGTCGGTCCTGGAGCACGGACCCGACTCCGAGTACGCCGACTGGTTCGACGTCGACTGGTCCGCCGGTGAGGGCGCGCTGCTCATGCCCGTGCTGGGCGACCGGATCGGCGCGGTCCTCGCCGCGGGCGAGCTCGTCCTGGACCGGATGGTCATCCCGGGGCAGGAGATCGGCGGCGAGATCGACGTGCTGCGCTACCACGAGCACGTCTTCCCGGTCCGCACGGGAACCGCGTCGCTGCCGCTCGGTGAGCTCGTGGACCGCCAGCACTACCGCCTCGCGTACTGGCGGGTCGCCGACGAGGAGCTGAACTACCGCCGCTTCTTCGACGTCGGGACGCTCGCGGCGATCCGCGTCGAGGAACCCGAAGTCTTCGACGCGACCCACGCGCTCGTCCTCGAGCTGCTCGAGGACGGCACCCTCGACGGGCTCCGGATCGACCACCCGGACGGCCTCGCGGACCCGGGCGGCTACCTCTCGCGCCTTGCGGAGAAGACCGACGGCTCCTGGGTCGCGGTCGAGAAGATCCTCGCCGGCGAGGAGGAGCTCCCGCCCGACTGGGACACCGTCGGCACCACCGGCTACGAGGGTCTGTGGCGCCTGCAGGCCACGTTCGTGGACCCGGGCGGCGCGGCCACCCTCGGGTCCGTGATGCACCGCCTGTCGGGAGACAGCCCGACCGACCTGCCCAAGATCATCGACGCCGCCAAGCGGGAGATCGTCGACGGCGCGCTGTACGCCGAGGTGCACCGGCTCACCGACCTCGCCGCCAGCATCTGCCGGGACGACCTGCGGCTGCGCGACCACACGTGGCGCGCGCTCGAGGACTGCCTGATCGAGCTGCTCGTGGCGTTCGACCGGTACCGCGCCTACGTCGTGCCGGGCGAGACCGTGCACCCGGTCAGCGTGGACGCGCTGCTCGAGGCGGCGCAGATCGCCCGCTCGAGGCTCGGTCCGGAGCGCTCCGCGACCATGGACGTGCTGGTGGACATCCTGCTGGGACGCGAGGCCGGCAGCGCCGGGCGCACCCGCGGGGCCCGCCGCGACGAGCTCGTCGTGCGGTTCCAGCAGACCTGCGGCGCGGTCATGGCCAAGGGGGTCGAGGACACCGCGTTCTACCGCTGGACCCACGACGTCGGAATGTGCGAGGTCGGCGGCGAGCCCGGCCGGTTCTCCTACCGGCTCGAGGAGCTGCACGCCTGGGCCGCCCGAGCCCAGCGCCAGACCCCGCTCGGGATGACCACGCTCTCCACCCACGACACCAAGCGCGGCGAGGACACCCGGGCCCGCCTCGGTGTGCTGACCGAACTCTCGGTGGAGTGGTCCGCGATGGTCGACGACCTGCGGGCCGCCACGGCCGGCTACCGCACCGCGCTGCTCGACGGCCGTACCGAGAACCTGCTCTGGCAGACCCTCGCGGGGACCTGGTCCGAGGACGGTCCGATCACCCCGGAGCGGCTGACGGACTACCTCATCAAGGCGGCCCGCGAGGCCAAGACTCGCACGAGCTGGACCGCCGTGGACGAGACGTACGAGACGGCGCTGATCGAGGTCGCGACGCGCGTCCTGGCCGACGAGCGGGTCGCGTCGCTCTACGAGGACTGGGTCACGCGGACCCGGGTCGGGGTCCGGGCCGCGACGCTGGGCGTCAAGCTGGTCCAGCTCACGCTGCCGGGCGTCGCCGACGTCTACCAGGGCACCGAGGTGCCCACGCTCACGCTGGTGGACCCGGACAACCGCCGCCCGGTCGACCACACGACCCTCGCCGCGCGGCTCGCCCGCCTGGACTCCGGCGCGGCCCCGCGCGACCTCGCGGACGAGAAGCTGCTGGTCACGTCGCGTGCGCTGCGGCTGCGCCGGGACCTGCCCGACGCGTTCGTCGGGGCGCACGCGGGCTATGTCCCGCTCGCGACCTCGACCGGGCACGCCTTCGCGTTCGCGCGCACCGTGGAGGGCGCCCCGCAGGTCGTCACCCTGGCGACCCGGCTCGCCATCGGGCTGGACCGGCTGCGTGGCTGGGCCGGTCACACCATCGCGCTGCCCGAGGGAGAGTGGATCGACGTGCTGTCCGAGCGCACCGTGACCGGGGGCGTGCAACCGATCGCCCCCCTGCTGGAGCGTCTTCCGGTGGCCCTGCTCGTGCGAGCGGGCCTCTGATGGCCGAGCTGCGCCCGTCCGTGTGGGCACCGCGCGCCACGAGCGTCGCCCTCGACCTGCCCGGAACGGGTGGGGCCCCGGTCCCGCTCGAGCCCGCCCCCGGCTCGTGGTGGCGCCTGCCCGACGACGCCCCGGGCCTGGTCAGCGGCACCGACTACGCCTTCGTGCTGGACGACAACCCGGCCCGGCCCGACCCGCGCTCGGCGTGGCAGCCGGCGGGCGTGCACGGCGCCAGCCGGGTCTTCGACACCGACCACTTCGCGTGGTCGGATGCCGGCTGGGCGGGCCGGGACGTGCGGGACACGGTGGCCTACGAGCTGCACATCGGCACGTTCACGCAGGCCGGCACGCTCGACGCCGCCGTCGGGCGCCTGGAGCACCTGGTCGAGCTCGGCGTCGACATGATCGAGCTCATGCCCGTCGCGGCCTTCGAGGGTCAGCACGGGTGGGGCTACGACGGCGTCGGCATGTTCGCCGTGCACGAGCCGTACGGCGGTCCGGCCGCGCTGCAGCGGTTCGTCGACGCGGCGCACGCGCACGGCCTCGCGGTGTGCCTCGACGTCGTCTACAACCACCTCGGGCCGTCCGGGAACTACCTCGAGACGTTCGGGCGCTACTTCACCGACGCGCACCACACGCCGTGGGGGCGCGCGGTGAACCTCGATGACGACGGCAGCGCTGAGGTGCGGCGGTGGATCTGCGACAACGCGCTGCGCTGGCTGCGCGACTTCCACATCGACGCGCTGCGGCTCGACGCCGTGCACGCGCTCGTCGACGACTCACCCCGGCACCTCCTCGCCCAGCTCTCCGAGGAGGTCGCCGAGCTCGCGAAGGCGCTCGGGCGGCCGCTGTCGCTGATCGCCGAGTCCGACCGCAACGACCCGGCGACGGTCACCCCCGTCTCGTACGGTGGCCTCGGGATGACCGCTCAGTGGGCCGACGACGTCCACCATGCGATCCACGCGCTGATCAGCGGTGAGCGCCAGGGCTACTACGCGGACTTCGGCCCGCCCGCGGTGCTGGCGACGGCGCTGACCCGCGTCTTCGTGCCCGACGGCGGCTGGTCGGAGTTCCGGGGCATGCCGTGGGGCGGGCGCGTGCCGGCCGGCACGGACGGGCACCGGTTCGTCGTGTTCAGCTCGGACCACGACCAGGTCGGCAACCGCGCGCTCGGCGACCGGCCCTCCTCGCGGCTCGACGCCGGCGCGCTCGCCGTCACGGCGGCACTCGTGCTGACCACGCCGTACAGCCCGATGCTGTTCATGGGCGAGGAGTGGGGCGCGCGCACCCCGTGGCTCTACTTCACCGACTTCCAGGACCCGGACCTGGCCCTGGCCGTGCGCAACGGCCGGCGCGCCGAGTTCGCCACGCACGGCTGGGCCGAGCTCTACCCCGACCAGGCGACCGGCGGCGAGCTCGACGTGCCCGATCCCCAGGACCCGGCGACCGTCGAGGCGAGCCGGCTCGACTGGGACGAACCTGCCCGGCCCGGGCATGAGCGGCTGCTCGCCTGGTATCGCGAGCTCATCGCGCTGCGCCGGTCGGTCGACGACCTCGGTGCGGGCGACCGTTCGCGCACGTCCGTGCGCTGGGACGAGTCCGCGTCGTGGGACAACGCGGCGGACTCCTCCTGGATCGTCGTCCAGCGCGGAGACGTCCGCGTGGTCGCGAACCTGTCCGCCGGCGAGGAGCGCGTCCCGCTCGACCTGCCCGGCGACCTGATGGTGCTCGCCTCCTGGGCCCCAGCCCGCCTCGAGGCCAACTCGGTCATCGTGCCCCCCCGCTCCGTCGTCATCGTCGCCCCCGCGGCCCCAGCGGGCTCCTAGACCAACCACCCGCACCCACCCGCACCCACCCGCACCCACACGTCCCCCCTTTTCCCGTAACGTCCGAGCGTTGACGTCCTATAGGACGTCAACGCTCGGACGTTACGAG
>NZ_DATCNW010000274.1:0-20107 GCF_036565025.1 Pengzhenrongella sp. | reverse complement strand
GCGTCGAGGAGCTGGCCCGCGGGCTGGTCGCGTCCGGCGTGGTGCCCGGCCAGCGGGTCTGCCTGCTCGTCCCGCCGGGCGCGGACCTCACCGCGACGCTCTACGCGTGCCTGCGGATCGGCGCCGTCGTCGTGGTGGCCGACGCCGGGCTGGGGGTCCGCGGTCTGTCCCGGGCCGTGCGCGGCGCGAGCCCGGACGTCGTCGTCGGCGTCGAGCGGGCGCTGCTCGCCGCGCGGGCGCTGGGCTGGCCCGCCCGGCGGATCGCGGCGGGTCCGTTGACGCCCGGGGCCCGGCTGCTGCTCGGGGTCTGGACGACGCTGGTCGAGCTCGCGGACCTCGGCCGCCGGTCGGCCGGCGAGCCGTTGCCGCCCGCGCCCGGGCCACGGGACCCCGCAGCGATCCTGTTCACGTCCGGCTCGACCGGTCCCGCCAAGGGCGTGACGTACTCCCACGGGCAGCTCGCCGCGATGCGCGACGCCGTCGGGGCGACCTACGGGATCGGGCCGGGCACCGCGCTGGTGGCCGGGTTCGCGCCGTTCGCGCTGCTCGGGCCCGCGCTCGGCGCGACCTGCGCGTGTCCCGACATGGACGTGACCGCGCCCCGGACCCTCACGGCGGCCGCGCTCGCCGCCGCCGTCGCGGCGATCGACGCGGCCGTGGTGTTCGCGTCACCGGCCGCGCTCACCGGCGTGGTGGAGAGCGCCGCGGGCCTGCGCGGAGCGGGCCGCCATGCCCTCGGCGGAGTCAGGCTGTTCCTCTCGGCCGGCGCCCCCGTGCCGCCCGAGCTGCTCGCTGCCGCGGGCGAGCTCATGCCGGGGGCCCGCGCGCACACGCCGTACGGGATGACCGAGGTGCTCCCGGTGACCGACATCTCGCTCACCGAGATCCGGGCGGCCGGCGACGGCGGCGACGGGGTCTGCGTCGGGCGGCCGGTTCGCGGCGTGCAGCTCGCGGTGAGCGCGCTCGACGCGGTGGGTGCCGCCGTCGGGGTTCCTGCCGGCGTTCGGTCGGGAACGTCTGGGCCCACCGGGGAGATCCTGGTGCGGGCACCGCACGTGATGGACCACTACGACCGCCTCTGGCTGACCCAGCAGGCCGCGGCGCGCGACGCCGGTTGGCACCGCACGGGCGACGTCGGGCACCTGGACGACGCCGGCCGGCTATGGGTCGAGGGCCGCCTGAGTCATGTGATCACCACGCCCGACGGCGTCCTGACTCCGGTCGGCCTCGAGCGCCGGGCCGAGGGGCTGGACGAGGTGCGCCGGGCGGCGGCGGTCGGGGTCGGACCCGCGGGCGCCCAGCAGGTCGTGCTCGTGGTCGAGACGGACTCGCCGGTTCGCCGTCCCGGCCTGGCGACGATCGAGCTGGCGGAGCGGGTCCGGGTTGCGGTCGGCCGGCCCGTCGCCGCCGTGCTCGCGGTGCCGATGCTGCCGACGGACGTCCGGCACAACTCCAAGGTGGACCGCACGAGGATCGCGCGGTGGGCCGAGCGCGTGCTCGCGGGCGGACGAACGGGTCGGCTGTGAGCGGTCAGGGCTTGGCCGGGGGACCTGCTGGGCTGGCTGCGAGCGTGCGGACGCTGGCGCAGTCGCCCGGTGCGTCACCTCCGATTGGTCGGGCCTTGGCCGGCCGCGAAAGAGGTGTGCAGTGACCGCGGACGGCTTGCGCGTTCTGGTGACGGGCGCGAGCGGGATGCTGGGGCGCGCGGTCGCGCTCCGGGTGCAGCGGGACGGCCACGCCGTGCGGACGTTCCAGCGCCGCCCGGCGGGCGTGCCGGGCGCCGAGGAGGTGCTCGGCTCGGTGACCGACGCGGCCGCCGTCGCGCGTGCGGTGCACGGGTGCGACGTGGTGATCCACCTCGCTGCCAAGGTGTCGTTCGCGGGCGCGGAGGAGGACTTCCGCGCCGTCAACGTCGACGGGACGCGCACCCTGCTCGACGCCGCTCGGGCCGCCGGGGTCCGCCGGTTCGTGATGATCTCCTCACCGTCGGTCGCCCACTTCGGCGCGTCGATCATCGGGGCGGACGCCGACCCGGCCGACCCTGCCCGCGCGCACGGCGCCTACGCCCGGACCAAGGCCGCCGCCGAGCTCGTCGCCCTCGCGGCCGACTCGCCCGAGCTGCGCGTCGTCGCCGTCCGCCCGCACATCGTGTGGGGACCGGGGGACACCCAGCTGGTCGCGCGCGTCGTCGAGCGTGCGCGGTCCGGGCGGCTGCCGCTGCTCAGCGGCGGCACCGCGCTGATCGACACGACCTACGTCGACAACGCGGCCGACGCGATCGCGGCAGCCCTGGCGGCCCCGGGTGCGGCGTACGGAGCGGCGTACGTCGTGACCAACGGCGAGCCCCGCCCCGTCCGCGACCTGCTCGCCGGGATCTGCGCCGCCGCGGGGGTGCCCGCGCCCGCCTGGTCGGTGCCCGCCGGGCTCGCCCGGGCCGCCGGTGGCGTCATCGAGGCCGCGTGGCGCGGGCGCCATGGCTGGGGCGAGCCCCCGATGACCCGCTTCCTCGCCGAACAGCTGTCCACAGCGCACTGGTTCGACCTGACCCGCACCCGCGAGGCGCTCGGCTGGCAGCCCGCAGTCACCCTCGACGAGGGCTTCGAGCGGCTCGCTGCGAGCTATCGCTGACCTGATGGATTTCCGGCGTCGTCAGCCGATCCCCGGACCGACCGGTTAAGAGCCGCCGGTCCGCCCGAAAGCCAAGATGCGAACGTTTCGCTCTCGAAGGTTGAGATGGAACGTTCCCGCGGAAACGTCGTCGCCGTCCCGCCGGGTCCGCGCCGTCGAAAAGTCGCAGCCTGCGCACATCCGTCTCCGCTGCGCACATCCGATGTGCGCAGGCCGCACCGATGTGCGCAGTCTGCGTCAAGACGCCGAGTTGGGGCGGCTGGCTGGCCCGGATCTCCCGTTCACGGGCTTCGTCGGCCGGTGCCCGGACCGAACGGCCACGCCCGGCGGCCGCCCCGACGGAAACCAGTTGGGACGTATCCGGCTGCCCCGGCCCGACGGGCGACCGGCCTGGACCGGTCATGCGGCGTGGAACACTCGACCGATGACCATCGTGCCGCAGATGACCATCGCGCCGGAGAGGCTGCGCCACTCCGTGGCAGGCGCCGAGGGCGGCGACGAGTGGCTTGAGGCGCTCCCCACGCTCGTGGCGCGCGCCGCCGAGCGGTGGCGACTGACCCTCGGCCGACCGTTCGAGGACGGGACGGCTGCGTGGACGGCCCGGGTGACGACACCGGCCGGAACCGCCGCGGTGCTGAAGCTCTCCTACCCGCACGACGAGGCCCGGCACGAGGCGGCGGCGCTTCGGGTCTGGGCCGGGCGAGGTGCGGTGCGGATCCTCGACTCGCACGACGACGACTGGGCCCTGTTGCTCGCGCGCTGCACACCCGGCACTGCGCTGCGGGACGAGGGGCTCGATCACCTCGAGCACGTCCGCATCGGTGCCGAGCTCATGGAACAGATGTCGCAGGCGGCGGTTCCGGCCGATGGGCCGTTCCCCACCGTGACCCGGGTCGCTGCCGGGCTCGCCGACATCGCGAGCGAGCGGATCGACCGCTTAGCCGGCTCGGCGCCGATCTCGCTGGACAGGGGTCTCCTCGCCCATGCGGTGGACCTGCTGCGCACCCTGCCGCTCGACGCCCCGCGCGAGGGGCTCGCGCACGGTGACTTCAACCCGGGCAACATCCTGCGGGACGACTCCGGCGCGGCGGCAGGCTGGGTCGCGATCGACCCCAAGGCGGTGCTCGGCGACCTCGCCTGGGACCCGTGGCCCCTGCTCACGCAGGTCGGCGACTGGGCGACCGTCGGGACACCCGCAGGCGTGCTCGCCGAGCGCACCCGCGCGCTGGCCGACCTGACGGGCCTGGACGGCGCGCGGATCGCGGCCTGGTCGACGGCCCGCAGCATCGAGTCCGCGCTCTGGGCCGCGAACCGGGGCTGGTGGACGGGCTTCCGCGGGGCCGACGGCGACTTCGTTCGAGCCCGCGAGTGGTCGACGGCCGCGACACTTCTCGGCGAGGGCTGAGCCGGCGGCAGCTCGGTCACGACGGGTCAAGACGTGAGCGTTTCCCGCTCGAAGGCCGGGACGGAACGTTCCCGCGGAAACGCAGAGCCGCTCCCGAACGTCCCGACCGCCTTGACCCGCGCACACTGCGCACATCCGTGTTCGCTGCGCACATCGGATGTGCGCAGATGGCACCGATGTGCGCAGTCTCTGGGTGCGATCGCGGGTCCGCGCGTGGTTGACGGTCGACACACTTCTCGGGGGCGGCTGATTCGGCGGCAGCTCGGTCATGCCGTGCCAAGACGTGAGCGTTTCCCGCTCGAAGCCGTCCCGTCTGCCTCGACCGGCGCAGACTGCGTACATCCGTGTTCGCTGCGCACATCCGATGTGCGCAGGAGGCACCGATGTGCGCAGTATCTGGGCCAAGACGTGGCCAGGCCAAGACGCGAGCGTGTCCCGCTCGAAGGCTGAGACGGAACGTTCCCGCGGAAACGTCCCGCCGATCCCGCCCGCCGATCCCGCCGGCCGGTTTCGCCCGCCGATCCCGCCGGCCGATCCCGCCGGCCGATTCCGCCGGCCGATTCCGCCGGCCGATTCCGCCGGCCGGCGCTGCCTGGCTCCCTCAGCCGATCCCGAGCACGAACGGGTACACCGCGCTGGCCCCGGCCCGCCGTAGCAGCCGCGCGGCCACGGTCAGCGTCCAGCCGGAGTCCGTCCGGTCGTCGACCAGCAGCACCGCGCGGCCGGGCAGGCCCGCGGCGGACTGCTCCGACAGGTCGAGCTCGAGGCGCTTCGCCACCCCGGCGAGGCGCTGCGCGGAGTTGACGTCGTGCCGGCCGCGTCCGTGCTCCGGGTCCGGTCGAACCGAGCCGACCACCGGGATGCCGAGCTGCCGGGCCACCCCCTGCGCGAGGTGCTGGACGAGCTCGGGGCGGCTCGCCGACTCGACGAAGACGACGCCCGCGGGGGCAGGGTCCAGCGGCCAGGCCCCGAGCACGTCGAGCACCGGCTTGCGCAGCGCGACGGGCAGCCCGCCGTCGGGCGTGGCGGTCGGCGCGAACAGGTCCCGCAGCAGCCCGCCCCAGCCGATCCCGTCCAGGCGCCCGACGGCCCGGCCGGTCTCGGCGCGCTCGCCGGGCGCGATCTTCCCGGTGAGCTGCACGCCCAGGCCCGCCATGCCGGACGGCCACTGCCGCCGGGACTCGAGCTCGACGCCGGGGACGGCCAGCCTTTCGCGGGCGGCTTCGATCTCCGCGGCGTCCGGCGCGGCGTCGGCCGAGGCCCCGCCGCACACGTCGCAGCGCCCGCACCGCCACCCCGCGACCAGGTCGGGGTCGTCGAGCGCGTTGCGCAGGAAGGCCATCCGGCACTCGTCGCCGCGCACGTAGTCGACCATCGCCTGCTGCTCGGCCTTCCGGGTCGCGGCGACCCGCTCGTAGCGGTCGGCGTCGTAGGCCCACGCGTCGCCGGTCGACTCCCAGCCGCCGCGCACGCGGCGGACCGCGCCGTCGACGTCGAGCACCTTGAGCATGAGCTCCAGGCGGTTGCGCCGCAGCGACACCCGGGTCTCCAGCGCGGCCGTGGACAGCGTGCCGGACGCCTCGAGCGCGGCCAGCGTGGCGCGGACCTCGAGCTCGGGCGGGAACGCCATCGAGGCGAAGTAGTCCCAGATCGCGCGGTCCTCGCGCGCGGGCAGCAGCACGACCTCGGCGCGCTCGGTGGCGCGCCCCGCGCGGCCGACCTGCTGGTAGTACGCGATCGGCGACGCGGGCGCGCCGAGGTGGATGACGAACGCGAGGTCGCCCTTGTCGAAGCCCATCCCGAGCGCCGAGGTCGCGGCGAGCGCCTTGACGCGGTTCGCGAGCAGGTCCTGCTCGGCCACCTCGCGCTCGGCGGTGTCGGTCTGCCCGGTGTACGCGCGGACCGCGAGCCCCGAGTTGCGCAGGT
Source organism: Pengzhenrongella sp. (assembly GCF_036565025.1). Taxonomy (NCBI): domain Bacteria; kingdom Bacillati; phylum Actinomycetota; class Actinomycetes; order Micrococcales; genus Pengzhenrongella; species Pengzhenrongella sp. The sequence continues at coordinate 14,148 of NZ_DATCNW010000274.1, read as the reverse complement.
ACTCCGCGACCTGCTGGGCCGCCGCGACGGTCAGGCAGTACACGATCCCGGAGCCCTCGATCCGGGGCAGGTTGTGCGCGAGCCAGGCGAGCTGGGCCGCCGTCGTCGGCAGCTCCCGCACCGCGAGGTGCAGGCTCTCCCGGTCGAGCGTGCCGCGCAGCACCAGGACGTCCGCGAGGTGGTGCCCCACGGCGCCGGTGACGGCGAGCTGCTCGGCGACGTCGGCGGTCACCCGAGCGTTCGCGGTGGCCGTGGTGGCCAGCACCGGGATGCCGTCGGGCAGCTCGGTGAGCAGGGTGCGGATGCGCCGGTAGTCCGGGCGGAAGTCGTGGCCCCAGTCGGAGATGCAGTGCGCCTCGTCCACCACGACGAGCCCCGCGGTGGCGGCGAGCCGGGGGAGCACCTCCTCGCGGAAGCCGGGGTTGTTCAGCCGCTCGGGGGAGACCAGCAGCACGTCGACCTCACCCGCCGCGACGCGGGCCTGGACGGCCGACCAGTCCTGGACGTTGGCGGAGTTGATGGTCTCCGCGCGGATGCCGGCGCGCTGGGCCGCGTCGACCTGGTTGCGCATCAGCGCGAGCAGCGGGGAGATGATCACCGTCGGCCCGGCCCCGGCGGCGCGCAGCAGCGCGGTCGCGACGAAGTAGACGGCCGACTTGCCCCACCCGGTGCGCTGCACGACCAGTGCCCGACGGCGGTCGGCCACCAGAGCCTCGATCGCGGTCCACTGATCGGCGCGCAGCACCGCGTCGTCGCGCCCGACCAGCGCGACCAGCGCAGCCTGGGCCTGGGCGCGCAGGGCATCGCGGTCCGCCGGCGTCCCGGTCGTCGGGCGCACCTCGGTCGTCTCCGGAAGAGTCATGGGTCGATGGTAGACAGACCCACCCACGCGCTACGCCGTCGGGTCCAGCACCACGCTGCCGTCGATCTGTCCCGCGGCCAGTTCGTCCAGCACCGCGTTGACGTCGGTGAGCGGGCGCAGGGTCACGCTCGGGTCCACCTCGCGCGTCGCGTACAGGTCGAGCGCCTCGGCAAGGTCGAGTCGGCTGCCAACGATCGAGCCGCGCACGGTCAGCCCGCGGCGGACGGTGTCGGCGATGTCGATCGGGAAGGCGCCCGGCGGCATGCCGACCAGGGTGACGGTGCCGCCGGGGCGCACCATGTCGAGCGCGTTCTCGAACGCGGCGGTGGTCACGGCCGTGATGAGCGCGGCGTGCGCACCCCCGACCTGGGCCGCGAGCTCGGCCCCGGGGTTCTGTCGCAGGGCGTTCACGGTCACCTCGGCGCCGTGCTTGCGGGCGAGGGCGAGCTTCGACTCGTCGATGTCCACGGCCGCGACGCGCAGGCCCATCGAGCGCGCGTACTGCACGGCGAGGTGGCCCACCCCGCCGATGCCCGAGACGACGACCCATTGGCCGGGTCGGGCGCCGGACACCTTCAGGGCCTTGTACGCGGTGACCCCAGCGCACAGCACGGGGCTCACCGAGACGCGATCCGAGCCGGCCGGGATGCGCGCGGCGTACCGGGTGTCGACCAGCATGAACTCGGCGAAGCTGCCGTCGACGGAGTAGCCGGAGTTCTCCTGGTGGGGGCACAGCGGTTCGTTGCCCGCCAGGCAGTAGGCGCACTCACCGCAGGCGCTCGCGAGCCAGGTCCCGCCGAGGCGCTCGCCGATCCGCACGCCCGACACGTCGGGACCGAGCACGACGACCGAACCGTGGCCCTCGTGACCGGGCACGAACGGCAGGGCGGGCGGCACCGCCCACTCGCCCCGGATCGCGTGCAGGTCGGTGTGGCACACACCTGTGTATTCCACCTTGACCAGGGCTTGGTGGGGTCCCGGGGCGGGGATCCGTACCTGCTCGATCGACAGCGGCCGACCGAACGACCGAACGACGGCGGCCCGCATGGTCTCCATCGTGTGCCTCCTCGCGCTGGGCTCCGCCGGGTTTGATGCTCGTTACTCCAACGCTAGGTCGGGGCAACCCGCGCGGCCCGGGACGAAGGGCCCGCCGACCTGCCCGGACGCGGCTCGCGCGCGGGCCGGCGGAGGTCGCCCGGAAGGCGTCGAAGTGGCGTAAAACCTTCCATTCCGGACCCAACGCCTCTAGCGTTTTGTCTGTTGGCCGACGGCGCCGGCACGGTACCTGGCGCCCGGACTACCAGGAAGAAGGGCTTGCCATGAAGCGTGCCTACATCGTGCTTGCGCGGCTCATCGCCGCCCTGGTGGTCGTCCAGGTTGCGGCGATCGCGTGGGGGACGTTCGCGATGCTCCACGACATCGACAACGGGGCGGTCATCACCTCCGACACCCGCAACTTCGCCCAGTCCCTGCACGCCAACGTCGGGTACATCGTGATCCCCGCGGTCGCGCTCATCTTCTTCGTCGTGTCGTTCTTCCTCAAGATTCCCGGCGCGGTGAAATGGGCCTCGATCGTGTTCGGCCTCGTCGCGCTGCAGGGCATCCTGGCCGGCCTGTCCTTCGCCGCGCCGGTGGTCGGTGCGCTGCACGGCCTGAACGCCCTCGCGATCGCCGGCATGTCGGCCGCCGCGGCCCAGCGGCTGCGGACCACGGCCCCGCACGACGCGTCCAGCGCCGAGACCCCGGCCGAGTACGCCGAGACGAAGGCCCGGACACGTCGCTTCGGTCGCGGTCGCGCGTCCGTCTAGGCGGTGAGCTCGGGCACGATCGCCCGGCCGTCCTCGGGGGCGTCCCGTCCCTGGGCCCTCGGCGCTTGCCCGACGGCGGGTGGTCGCCGCCGTCGTCGGGGCGGTCGCGATCCTCGCCCCGGTCGGCTGGTTCTGGTGGACCAGCCTCGTCCCTGCGACCTACTCCGTGCTCGGCATGGGGTACGTCGACGCGGGCGGTGGCCCGATCGCGCCCGGGCACGCGGCGCACGACTCGGCCGGGTGGGGTGGCCCGCCCGCGCAGCCCGGTGACGTGAGCGTCGCGGCGCTCACCGGGCCCACGGACCGGACGCCCGACGTGTCCGTCACGCTCGAGGCGGCCGCACAGCGGGTCACGCTGCCGGGCGGCGCGAGGTTCGACGGCTTCACGATCGACGGGAGCACCCCCGGACACCCGGCTCCACGACGCGCGTCCGGGTGGTCAACACCGACAACGCGGTCCTGAATGCCTGGGTGGTGGGCGCGCCGCTGCGGGTGCTGGCCATCGACGGTCGCGACCTGTCCGGGCCGACGCCGGTCGAGGGCGAGGCGGTGCTGGTGGCCGCGGGCGGTCGCGCGGACCTCGAGCTCGTCGCCCCGGCGGACGGCTCGGCCGCCCTGGTGCGACTGGGCGCGGGAGCCGACGTCGTCGTCGGGCCGACGGGGTCGCGCGCACCCGCCGACGCGGCGACGGTCGCCCCGACCGCGACGCTCGACCTGCTCAGTTACGGGCGCCCGGTGTCGCTCGGGTTCGACCCGTGGCGCGCGGACCGGACCTTCACCTACGCCGTCGGGCGCCGGTTCGCGTTCGTGGCCGACAACCCCGGCATCTGGCTGGACCACTGCCACAACCTGCCGCACGCCGACCAGGGCCTCGTGGCGCACCTCGTGTACGCCGGCATCAGCGAGCCGTTCCGGGTGGGCGGCGGCGCGGCGAACAAGCCCGAGTAGGGCCGGGCGGGAATGTCCCGCCGCATCGCGATACGCGCCTGCGCACAACTGTCCAGATATGGGACACCTCGCGCGCCGAGCCTGGGGCCACATTGGGTCATGGCCGTTTCACGAGGCCGCGCCCCCATCAACGCCAACGCAAAGGAGCGCTCATGTTGATCAATATCGACAACGGCGGAACCCTCACCGACATCGTCGTCGGCAGCGGGTCCGAGTTCACCTTCACGAAGACGCTCACGACGCCGGTCGACCTTTCGCAGTGCCTTTTCGGCGCGATGACGAAAGCCTCGGTGCAGCTGTACGGGAAGGCCGATCTCGCGCAGCTCCTGCACTCCACGGCGCACATCCGCTATTCCTCCACGCAGGGCACCAACGCCCTGGTCCAGCGCAAGGGGCCGCTCATCGGCCTGATCACCGACGACCCCGCGCTCGCCGGCGCGCTGCGCTCCTCTGCGGCGGCCACGTCGCTGTTCGACGACCTCGTCGGGGCCCGCGTCGCGGTCGTGTCCCCGGACGGGACCGACGACGAGCTCGCGCAGCGGCTGGTGTCCGAGATCAACCGCCTGACCACCTCCGGCGCCGAGCGGCTCGTGGTCTCGGCGCTGAGCTCGGAGCGGGAGCACCTGTACAAGCGGGCGATGCTCAAGAACTTCCCCCGGCACCTGCTGGGGTCGGTCCCGATCCTGTTCTCCCGGGAGTTCGCCTCGGACACCTCCCGCACGCGCCAGATCTGGTCGGGGATCCTCAACTCCTTCCTGCACCCGACCGTCGAGCGCTTCCTGTACAGCGCCGAGCACCGGCTGCGCGCCTACAAGGTCAAGAACCCGCTGCTGATCTACCGCAACGACGGGGCGTCCTCGCGCGTCGCGAAGTCCGTCGCCCTGAAGACCTACTCGTCCGGACCCCGCGGCGGGCTGGAGGGCACCCGGGCGATCGCCGAGGCCTACGATCTCGCGAGCGTCCTGATGATCGACGTCGGCGGGACCACGACCGACGTCGGGGTGGTCACGAACTCCACCATCTCGGTGGACCGGCGCGGCTCCATCAAGGGCGTCGACATCTCCTACGAGCTGAGCAACGTGCACTCCACCGGGGTCGGGGGCAGCTCGGTGATCGCCGTGCACGACGGGGAGATCACGGTGGGCCCGGACAGCGTCGGCGCCGCGCCCGGCCCGGCGTGCTTCGGGTTCGGTGGCACCCAGGCGACCATCACGGACGTCAACCTCCTGCTCGGCGTCCTCGACCCGGCCACGTACCTCGACGGCGAGCTCGCGCTGGACGCCGAACGCTCGCGGGCCGTCATCACCCGGGCGATCGCCGAGCCGCTCGGGGTCAGCCTCGAGGAGGCCCTGATCGCGATGGAGGAGACGTACGCGCAGAAGCTGGCGCTCTCCTTCGCCCGCTTCGTCGAGCCCGGAGATCGCACGACCCTGGCCGCGTTCGGCGGCGGCGGGCCGATGAGCGCGTGCGCGGCCGCGCGGATCGCGGGCGTGCGGCAGGTCCTGGTACCGCGACTCGCGGCCGTGTTCTCGGCGTACGGGATCAGCTTCTCCGACATCGCCCAGTCCTACGAGAGCGACGTCACCGGTCTGGACGCTGACGCCGTCGAGGCGGCACGGCAGGCGATGCGCACCGACGCCGCCCGGAACATGTTCCAGGAGGGCCACGACCTGGACGACTGCGAGCTCGAGTGGACGAACCTGCGCGAGGACGGCCGCGAGATCCTCGCGCTCAAGGCGACCCTCGTCCTGCCGCACCCGTCCATCGACGCCGGCCGCCCGGCCGAGCCGAGCCCGGCCGTGGCCGCCGGCACCCGGCAGGTCCGGTCCGGCGCCGCACGGATCGACCCGGTGTCCGTCTACCTGCTCGACGAGCAGGTGCCCGGCGCGAGCGCGACCGGCCCGGCCATCGTCGAGGGTCCCTTCTTCACCGCCCGGGTGCCGGACGGCTGGCAGTTGGTGGTCTCCACCGCCGGGGACCTCCTGCTCACGGACCTCGTCGCGGCCGCAGAATGACGGCGCGCTCGTACACCACCCCCGCCGTGCCCAAGAAAGGAAAGCAGACAATGCGCGTCCCCATGACGGAGTACCTGTTGATCGATCTCGACACCGAACGGTGGCTGTGCCGGATCTGCGCCCACGACCTGGGTGACGCGCGCGGCAACTACAAGGAGGGAACCCTGGTATACGACCGGGACCCCCGCGAGATCCACCCCCCGGTCATCGATCCCGAGAGGTACGAGTTCACCTTCTCGCCCGACCCGACCTTCTGCCGCATTCTCGAGTTCTACTGCCCCACCTGCGGCACGCAGATCGAGGCCGAATACCTCCCGCCGGGCCACCCGCCGACGGTCGACATGATCTGGGACATCGACTCGCTGCGCGCGAAATGGGAAAAGCGCGGGGACAACCCCGAGGACGTCGTCAACTACGGCCCCGGCGAGAACGCCGTCACCGACCTCAGCGCACGATTCGACACCGCGGGTGGCCATGCCCACCGCTCGGAGAGGAACTGACATGAAGCGGATCTCGGTCGACATCGGCGGCACGTTCAGCGACTGCTTCTTCGTCTGGGACGACCTGTACATCGAGTCGAAGGCGCTCACCACCCACCACAACCTCGCCCTGGGCTTCAACGAGGCGCTCGACCGGGCGTGCGCACGGGCCGGCATCTCCCGGGAGACCGCCCTGCGCGAGGTCGACTCGGTGCGCTACGCAACGACGCTCGGCACGAACGCGCTGATCGAGGGCAAGGGGCCCCGGGTGGCGGCGATCGTCACGCACGGCTTCGAGGACACCATCCCGCTGTCCCGGGGGCGCGGCTACGGCGAGGGGCTCGACGGCGTCAAGCAGGGCGACATGCCCGACGCGCAGCGCCCGGACCCGCTCGTGCCGCGGCGCCTGATCCGCTCGGTCCGCGAGCGCATCGACTCGGTCGGCGAGGTGCTCGTGCCGCTGCTGTACGACGACGTCCGCGCCCAGGTGCGCGAGCTCGTCGACAACGGCGCCGAGGCGATCGTCGTCGCGCTCACCAACGCGACCGAGAACTCCGTGCACGAGGACCGGATCCTGGAGATCATCCTCGACGAGTACCCGACGCACGAGCTCGGCTCGATCCCGGTGCTGCTCAGCAGCCAGGTGTCCGGCCGCAAGGGCGAGTACGTGCGGGCGATGGCCACGATCGTGGACGCGTTCCTGCACGCGACGATGTTCCACGCGCTGAACCAGCTGTCCAGCAACCTTCGGGACTCCGGCTACCGCAAGCCCATGCTCGTCATCCACAACTCCGGTGGCATGGCGCAGCCCAACTCCACCGACTCCCTGCAGACGATCCACTCCGGCCCGATCGCCGGGGTCGGCGCGGCCCAGCACCTCGCGGAGTCCACCGGGCTCGGCGACGTCGTCTCGATGGACATGGGCGGCACGTCGTTCGACATCGGGCTGGTGCCCGAGGGGGGAGTGCGGCACTACGACTTCCAGCCGACCATCGGCCGCTGGCTGGTGTCGGCACCGATGATCCACCTCAACACCCTCGGTGCCGGTGGCGGCTCCATCGCCGCGTACAACCGGATCCACCACGCCATCCAGATCGGTCCGGAGTCCGCCGGATCGGACCCGGGCCCCGCCTGCTACGACCGCGGCGGTCTGCAGCCCACCGTGACCGACGCCGACCTGGTGCTCGGCTACCTGGACCCGGACAACTACGCGAACGGGCACATCCAGCTCAACAAGAAGCGGTCGATCTACGCGATCGAGGAGACCCTCGCGGACGAGCTCGACCTGGAGGCGGTCGAGGTCGCCAAGGTCATCAAGAAGACCGTCGACGAGCAGATGGCGATCGGCATCGAGAAGGAGCTGCGCTCGCGCGGCGGCCTGATCGAGGACTACACGATGCTCGCCTACGGCGGCAACGGCCCGCTGCACGCGTGCGGGATCGCCGCCAGCGCCGGGATAGCCAAGATCCTCTTCCCGCCGTTCGCGTCGGTGTTCTCCGCGCTGGGGGCGGGGAACATGCGCCCGCTGCACATCCACGAGCGCAGCGCCTACATCGTGCTGTACGAGCCCCTCAAGCGGAACCTGTACACCGCGTACGACGTGCTGAACGGCTACATCAGCGAGCTCGAGGACAAGGGCGCCGAGGACCTCGTGCGGCAGGGCTACGACCGCGCCGAGGTGAAGTACCGCCTCGAGATGGACATGCGCTACGGCAACCAGCTCGTCACCACGGCGGTCTCGTTCGACATCAACCGGGTCGGCGGCGTCGCGGACGTGCTGCACCTGATCAAGACGTTCTCCGACATCTTCGGCGAGCGTTACGGCGCGGGCACCCAGGCACCCGAGGCGGGCATCCGGGTGCAGACGCTGCGGGTCGCGTCCTTCATCGAGGGCGAGGTGATCGAGTTCGACTCGATCCTCGGCGGCGGTCAGAAGACGGCGCCGACGCCGATCGCCACCCGGCCAGTGCACTTCACCGGCATCGCCGGGCCGGTCAACACCTCCGTCTACGACGCCGAGGCCCTGCGGCACGACTGCGTCATCCACGGTCCGGCGATCGTCACCACCGAGAACACCACCTACCTGGTCGAACCGGGCTGGCGGCTCGAACCCACCGCGCAGGGCGCGGTGTGGCTGCTGAGCGACTGACAACCCCCGCCACCTTCCCTGCAGCGACCCAAGGAGCTTTGAGACCAATGACGCTTTCAACGAGTGCCCCCGACGTGACCGGCGAGTCCGGCGAATCCCAGCTGCTCACCGGCCAGGAGCAGCAGTGGGTCGACAAGTTCATGGACGAGACGACGCTGTTCCTCGGCCCGGACCCGGAGATCATGCGGCACCACGAGATCATGCCTCGCACGGCCTACGAGGAGGAGTGCATCGCGCTGGGGGTCGACTCCCTCGAGGTCGACCGGATCCGCAAGCGCCTCGCCGGGGCGCTGGACGAGGCCTTCGAGATGTGCGAGTCCATGGGCGCGGCCCCCGGCGCCAAGTGGGCCGACCTGTCCTGTGCCGTCTACACCGCGCAGGGCGACGTCACGTACCTGTCCAACCGCGGCGTCATCGCCTTCTCCGCGGTGCTGCACCACCCGATCCGCTACATCATGAAGAACTGGAAGGACGAGCCCACCGTCGGCATCAACCCCGGCGACGGCTTCTTCCACAACGACTCGCGGTTCGGGATGGTCCACAACACCGACCAGTCCATGCTCGTGCCGGTCATCCGCGACGGGCACATCATCGCCTGGGTCGGGGCGACGATCCACGAGGGCGAGAACGGTGCCTGCGAGCCGGGCGGCATGCCGTCCGGTTCCGAGACCCCGTTCGACGACGGGCTGCGAGCCTCCCCGATCAAGATCGTCGAGAAGGGCCTGCTCCGCCGCGACCTGCTGACGTTCCTGCAGCACTCGACCCGTGACCCCAAGCTGATGCTCGCGGACATCAAGGTCAAGATGGGCGCGGTCCGCCGGATCATGGAGACCGTGGACCGGCTCATCGACGAGGTCGGGCAGGAGACGTTCGTCGCCTCCCTGCGGATGACCGTCGAGGACGTCGAGACCGAGGTGCGCCGGCGCATCACCGAGCTGCCGGACGGCACGGTGACGTTCAACCAGTTCGTGGACTCGACGCTCAAGGAGAACATCCTGATCAAGTTCGCGTGCAAGATCACGGTCAAGGGGGACCGGCTGATCGTGGACCTCACCGGCACCGGACCGGAGATCCTCAACCGCGCGATCAACTCACCGCTCGCGTCGACCAAGGCGTTCATGGCGCAGGCGATCCTGTCCTACTGGTGGCCGGACCTGCCGCGGAGCACCGGCGCGCTGTCGCCGATCGAGGTCATCACCGAGGAGCACAGCTGGGCCGACGCCGGGTACGACGCGCCGGTCGGGCAGTCCCTACAGGCCTCCTTCCGCGGGTTCTCCGCGCTGCAGACCGCGTTCGCCAAGATGCAGTTCTCGTCCCCGAAGAAGTACTCCAACGTCGTCGCGCCGTGGTTCAACCAGATCAACGACTTCCTGTGGGGCGGCACCACGCAGAACGGCGAGCAGGTCGGCAACCTGTGCGCCGACCTCAACGGCATGGGCGGGGGAGCCAAGGCCTTCCGGGACGGGGAGGACGCCGTCGCCCCGCTGTTCTGCGCCATGGCGGACATCGGCGAGCAGGAGGTCATGGAGGAGGAGGTTCCGTTCCTGCAGCTGGTGAGCAAGCGCCTGGTGCGCGACAACCAGGGCTTCGGCAAGTTCCGCGGCGGCATGGGCTACGAGATGATCGTCGCCTCGCGGGGCACCCCGAGCTGGGGGTTCATGACGGTGACGTCCGGATCGAAGTTCTCCTCGGTGCCCGGGATGTTCGGCGGCTACGGGTGCCCGGTCTACCCGCTCGCGATCGTCAAGGGCATCAACATCTACGACATCATCAAGGACGACCCGACCCAGTTCGACCTGTCCATGGAACGCGTCATGAACGAGCGCCCGTACGACGGCGGCGACTACCAGTCCGCGCACATGGGGTTGCAGTTCGACGTCGCCAAGGAGGGCGAGCTGTACATGATCGCCCAGGGCGCCGGCGGCGGCTACGGCGACGTGCTGGAGCGCGATCCGGAGCTCGTGGTGACCGACCTTGAGCTCGACCGGATCTCCGCGAAGACCGCCGCGCAGATGTACGGCGTCGTGTGGGACCCCGAGACCTTCGTGGTGCACGAGCAGGCCACCGCGGACCTGCGGGCCCAGCTGCGCCGGGACCGGATCGCCCGCGGCACGCCGTACAAGGAGTTCGTCGCCCAGTTCGTCACCGACGAGCCGCCGGCCGAGCTGCTCTACTACGGATCCTGGGGGCAGGAGAACGACGAGGAGCTGCTCGCGACCCACTGGGGCGGCCTGGAGCCCGAGCGGGTCAAGGGCAAGCTCGCCGAGCTGCCGCTGGTCATGGTCCCGGACCGCCGGGTGCTGAAGATCGGGCGGCTCGAGGCGCGCGTGCTCGAGCTCGAGCAGAAGTACGGCGAGGTGGCCGTGCACAAGTCCTGACCGGACCCCGCCCAGTGTGACCGCGGACGTCCCGCGCCCGAGCTTTTCGGGCGGGGGACGTCCGCGGCTCCCCGGCATCCGCCCCTGTCTGACGAAGGATCCTCATGAACAACTCCCTCTCGGCCGTCATCGCGTCCCCGCCGTCCGGTCGCCCGCGCGCGGTACTGCTCGACTGCCACGACTACGCCCGGTCCGTCTTCCTCCAGGGGCGACCGGTCCCGTGGCAAGAGCCGATGGCGTACTCGAACTTCCTGGGGCAGGCCCAAGGCGTGCTCAAGGCCGACGTCGTCCTGCTGCCCCTCGACCGCTGGTATGCCGAACGGCTCGAGGGCGACCCCGACCTGCGCGCAGCCATGGGTGCGAAGAGCCGGACCGGGTTCGCCCTGCGGACCCTGCTCGGCGACCCGGCGACGACCGCCGGAGTCACCGAGCTCGTCACCACCGTCGTGGCGACCCAGCACGCTCCCGTCGTGGTGCAGATCCCGTCCCCGATGCAGTGGCTGGCGCGCACGCATCACCTCTCCGGTTCGGACCAGGTGCTCGATGCCGACAACGCGGAGAACGCCTCGATGTACGTCGCGGACTGGCTGCGAAACTTTGCGTCCCTGGCGCTCGCGGGCGTGCTGCTCGACGACAGGTCCCCCGCGGGCGGCACCGAGCCCGCCGTCGTGCCGCTCGACACCTACTCACCCGTCGCGAACGTCACCGGCCACTACGGATGGACCCTCGCGCTGCGCAGCGACAAGAGCGTCGAGGTCAGCGCCGGCGATGAGCGCGGCGGGATCGTCGGGCCGGAGTTCTGGCTCGCGGGCGACGCCGAGCTCCCGGCGGGTGACTTCGTGCTCGCCGAGATCCCTGCCGCCGCGCTGCCCGAGACGGTGCTGGCCCGCATCTCGAGCCTGAGCGAGCCTCAGGCCGTGGTGAGTTCGGCTCACTAGGCAGTGGGATCGGGCTAAGTCTCACATCTGCCGGGGCCCTGCCGCTGAGGTGAGGGACGAGTTCAGGACCGCGCCGGAGATGACACCGACGAGGTGATCGGCGCGTGGCGCGAGCGAGGGCTGATCGTAGAGCCACGCAAGTGCCGCGATCAGCGCGAACAGGTCAGTGCCGTCGATGTCGGTCCGCGCTCTGCCCGCGGCGTGGGCGCGCTCGAGGGCCCGCGTGCCTGCGTCGTGCAGCGCCACGCATGACGCGTTGAGTGCGGACTCGGTGTCTTCCATGGCGGCCGTCAGCAGTGCCGCAACACCCCGGTACTCATGGGTGAGCGCGACGCTGTCGCGCAGCCATGAAATGAGGGCATCCTCGGGTGTGCTCGACGTTTCGCGGTCGGCTGCCTGTGCGGTCAGCTCGTCGACGTTGGTGCGGAGCAAGGCCTCGAGCAGCGCCTCTCGCGTCGGGAAGTGACGGTACAGCGTGCCGAGCCCGACGCCCGCCTTGCGGGCGACGTCGCGCAGCGACGCCTCGGCGCCGTGCTCGGTCACGACGTCGCGCCCGACCGCGAGCAGACGGTCGTAGTTCTTCCTGGCGTCGGCTCGCATGGGTCTCCCGGGTTGGTAAGCGGGGCAGTGCCCGTATATCCGGTGCACTGCCCCGCTTAGGTTAGCCCAGCTACGGTAGAAATCGAAACTGGGTGAATGATGACGAAGAGCGGTTAACGCCTCGCGGTGGCAAGTGCCGCGCGGATGGCGTCCGCACCGACCGGCTCGCCCAACTCGTTCGAGTACGGTCCATACGGGGTCCCCCACACCGGCGTGCCCGTCTCCTGCCGCCAGCTATCGGCCAGCGGTCCTGCGTCCACGACGCTGTACCCGAGGGAGTCGATGAACTCGGTCGCTGCCGCCTTCGCAGGCGCGGAGTCGCCGGCGATCGGCAGGTACGAGCGGTCGGGCGCCCCTGCCGGGCGTGCGAGTGCCAGCAGGTGCTTGAAGAAGATGTTGTTGAACGCCTTCACGAGCGTGGCGTCCGGGAGGTACCGCAGCAGCAGCTCGCTCGAGGTGAGCGACGTGCCGTCGAGCTCGGGGATGTGCCCGTCACGCTCGGGGCCGTAGTTGCACGTGTCGAAGACCGTCTTCCCGGCCAGCGGCGCGGCGGGCACGTCGGGGAAGGCATTGACCGGCACCGTGACCACGACGATGTCACCGGCCGCCGCGGCCTGCCTACTCGTCGCCGCGGACGCCCGCGGCCCCAGTTTCGCGACCGTGTCCGCGAGCGTTTCGGGACCGCGTGAGTTGCTGAGCACGACCTGGTGCCCAGCGCCGATGGCGAGCCGCGCGATGGCACTGCCGAGCTGTCCGCTTCCGATGATTCCCACAGTCGTCATATTTTTCAGCTTCCCTTGTTCAGAGCCGCGCCATTTGTCAGGTGCAGGGCGCGTTGCGATTCGGATCCCTGCCGTCAGCTGGCGGGGAAGTAGTGGCCGTTGTCCAAGTCGGCGAGCAGGCCGGGCTGTGCTGGTTCCCAGCCGAGGGTCCGGCGGGTGATGAGGTTGGACGCCGGGTAGCTCTGCGTGACTATGTTCGCGAGGAACCCGAAGTATCCCGGCACCATCAGTTCGTCCACGGGAATGCTTACGGCGGGCAGGCCCAGGCGGCTGCCGATGGCCTCGGCGATCTCGCGGAGCGGGATGCCCTCGTCCCCAACCGCGTGCCAGTGTTTGCCGGCCGGGCCCTTCTCCAGCGCCAGGCGGAACACGGAGGCGACATCGCGGATGTGCACGGCGTTCCACAGGTTCGCGCCGTCTCCGGGGTAGCCAGCGACGCCCTTCTCCTGCGCGAGCGCGATCAGCGTGGGGAGGAAGCCGGCACGATCGGTCGTGCTGTGCGCGATGTTGGCAATCCGCACGACCGACGATCGCACTCCCCGCTCGGCGAGGTCGATCACGGCGGTTTCCACGACGTTGCGAACCCGCAGGGTGCCCTTGTGCTCATCGCCGACGGGTAGGGCCGGGTCCTCTTCGGTGGCCGGCCGGCCCAGCTGCCCGGACGAGCCTATGCTCCCCGCCGCGACCAGCGGCTTTCCGGTTCCCGCGAGTGCCTCGCCGTACGCGAGCATGACTGGGAGCTCCGCGGCGGACACGGCGTCCATCCCGCCAAACGGAAGCAGGTCTTGCCGGTGCGCGACGTGGATGACGCCGTCGGAGTCCGCGGCCGCCTCCATGAGCCCGTCGAGATCCTCGAGGTCGCCGCGGCGCACCTTCGCGCCGAGCGCGGACAACGCCGCCGCAGCCGTGTCAGACCGGGCCAGGCCGGTGACCTCGTGCCCGGCGGCGATGAGCTCGCCGATGATGTACGAACCGGAATGGCCGGTCCCGCCAGTAACAAAAACGCGCATTACTACTCCTCATGAGGGTCCTAATTAGGGCAGGTAGCCTCAGACCTCCGGAAGTAGTGCCGGGCTGACTGTTGTGATTGATGCCGCGGCGATGAGGTAGGTCAAGGGTCGGCGGTCGCCGGGCAGGTTGGCGGGTTGGGCGTTGAGTTCCTCGGTGAGCAGCGTGAGGGCGCGGGCGA
>NZ_DATCNW010000273.1:0-2143 GCF_036565025.1 Pengzhenrongella sp. | reverse complement strand
AGATAGAGCACTGGAATGCTCTATCTCGACGCGGCGGCTCTATCTCGGCGCATGGTCGACGCCTGAGAGGGGGCTCAGCTCAGGGGCAGGGCGTCGGGCTGGCGGCGGATGCCGCCACCGCCGACGGTCGTCGGGGTGTTGTTCGTCATGATGCGCATCAGCGGGTAGAGCTTGTCCTTCCAGTCGACGCGCATCCGGTACACGGCCGTCTGGTCGGCGAGCGGCTCCGCGTACAGGGCGACCGCCCCGGCCCGCAGCAGGACGTGCGCGCCGTAGTCCTGCAGGCCGTGTCCCAGGGCGAGCCCTTCGGGACTCAGGTTGAGCTTGGTGAGGTCGACGCTCGGCGGGATGCCCATCATGGAGCCCATCGGGATCGGGCCGGAGTAGGCCGTCGCCGCGTCGGAGTCCTGCGCGCGCGCGGGCCAGACGTACCCGTACTTGAGCATCGAGTTGGGGATCCCGACGGCGAGCGTGTGCGGGATCTTCTTGTTGGCGACCTCCTGCGTGCGGATCAGGCCCATGATCTGGCTGATCCCCGAGGCGCGGGCACCGCCGGCGAGCCCGTTCGTGCGCAGGTCCTGCTGCACGACGTAGGTCGTGGTCCACGAGGTCGAGGTGACCTTCGTCATCTTGTAGCACTCGTAGGCCGTGTAGCCGTCGGGCTGCACGACGGTCATGTGCTTGTCGGTGCCCGTGGTCACCACCGAGCCGCTGGGCACCCGGAAATACCACACCTTGCCCGTCTTGATGTTGGTCACCTTGGTCATCGGATCGACCGACGTGGCCCGCGCGACCGCGATCGACCACGCCAGCGAGTTCAGCTGGGGGGTGCCGCGCAGCAGCGCGGCGGTCTTCGTGGAGCTGGCGCTCTCGAACTTGGCGAGCGAGCCGAAGGAGGTGTTGGCGGGGGCGGGGACCGAGAACGGCTGCAGGGCCGCGATCCGGGTCGTGGTGGTGGCCGCGGCCGGTGGGGTCGCGCCGAGGATCGAGACGGCGAGGGCGGTGAGGGCGACGGCCGTGGCGAGGACCAGGGCCGAACGACGGCGGACGAGGGGCTGGGTTCCGGCGGTGCCCGCCGGGAGGTTGGACAGCGGCACGGAACGATCGTCTGGCGCGTCGGGGCGCGCGGGATCAGAGATGGGGTGCATGGACGGACCTCTCCGTCGCCTACGGGGTGAGCTGTCGGGTTCGGGCGGGAGTGCGCCCGGCCGGTCGGGACTGCAACCGGCTTCACCCCAAGGACACCGTGACCGGTGCCCGAATGCGTGGGTCCCCCGCTCCTGCCAGCGAGAATTCGTGGTGCCCGCAGTGGTGGCAGGGATTCGGCGGCCCACCACAGGCGTACCCGGAACTGCCGGGTACGAAAAGAGAGTAAACCAGACGCCGCCCCTATCACGGAATGATCACAAATCCGTCGCCCGCGGCGCTCAGGATTTCGCGGCGCTGCGCACCCTTCGCAATCCGAGCGCGACGGCCACAGCGCCGATCGAAATCAGCGCAGGGACCAGCAGGAATGCACTGTGGGAGCCCACCCGGTCCGCGAGGGCGCCGAGCAGGAAGGGCGCGACGGCGATCGCCCCGCCGGCGCCCAGCGTCGCGCGGGCCTGGGCCTGGTCGGGGCGACCCGCCGACGCGCGTAGCACGAGGGCGATCGACAGCGGGTACTGGGCGCCGTAGCCGAGGCCCGCGACGACCAGACCGACCACGGCGAGCGTCGTCGTCGTCGCGAGCCACAGGACCAGCCAACCGGCCCCGGCCAGGACGAAGGCAATGATCAGAAGCTTTTCCGCCTGACCCCGCAGGGACAGCGGACCGACAATGAAACGCGCGGCGCTCATTCCGCCGATGAGTCCCGCGAGCGCGCCCGTCGCGATGCCGGGGCCCGCGCCCGTCCGGGAAATGAGCAGGTCGGCGGCCCAGAACGTGGTCGCGTTCTCGATCGCGACGGCGGCGATCAGCCCGACCCAGAAGCACCAGAACGCGCCGGAGAATCCGCGTGCGGGCGGCGCGCCGACCGGCGCCGTCGGCGGTGCTCCGGGTCCGTCGGGTCCACCGGGTTCGCCCGCACCAGGTGCGACCCGGGACGAGCCGAGCGCCCCGCGCCCGGGCAGCGAGCCGATCAGCGCGGCGGCCACCGCGGCGA
>NZ_DATCNW010000272.1:0-9112 GCF_036565025.1 Pengzhenrongella sp. | reverse complement strand
GGCCTCGGCCCGCCGCCCTCGCGCCGCCCTCGGGCCGCTCGCGCCGCGAACTGGGAGACGTTGTCGTATTTCGGCGTCCAGCGCGACAACAACTCCCAGTTCGCGAACTGGGGCCGTGCCCGCATGCCGGATGGGACGATGGCTCGCTCGCTCGCTCGCTGGCGCGTGCGGGGACGGAGGTCGAGATGCTCAGTTTCATTGGCGAGTTCATCGGCGACCTGCTGGGCATCGTTTTCGACGGGCTCCTGGGCGACCGGATCGTCAGGCGGCGCGGGGACAAGCTCGCGAGTGAGGGCAAGGTCGAGTGCGGCCTGCGGATCCTGTCCGGGAGCCACCCGCTGCTGACAGGCAGCTGGAGCCACGGCACGGCCGTCCTCTCGGCTGGGGTCATCCACCTGGGGCCGGTCGTCGTGCGTATCGAGGAGCTGGACGCCGACGCGCCACGCCGTCCCACGGGGCGCGAGGTCTGGTGGGTGAACCCCGATACGGCCGTGGTTCGGGTGCGGGCGTCCTCGGGTGCCGTGCTGGAGTGGGCCGTGCTCGTGGATCGACTGCCGTGGGCGCTGCAACAGGTGCAGGATGCGTGAGATGAAGAAGATCGGGTTCCTGTCGTTCGGCCACTGGAAGCAGTCGTCGTACTCGCAGACGCGCTCCGCCTCCGATGCACTGCTCCAGTCGATCGAGCTTGCGGTCGCGGTCGAAGAGCTCGGGGCCGACGGCGCCTACTTCCGGGTGCACCACTTCGCGAACCAGCTGTCCTCGCCGTTCCCGCTGCTCGCCGCCATCGGGGCCAGGACCAGCCGGATCGAGATCGGGACCGGCGTGATCGACATGCGCTACGAGAACCCGCTCTACCTGGCCGAGGACTCGGGTGCGGCGGACCTGATCTCCGGTGGCCGGCTTCAGCTCGGCATCAGCAGGGGGTCACCCGAACAGGTGGTCGACGGGTATCGCTACTTCGGCTACGAGCCCGCCGAGGGATCCGACCACGCCGCCATGGCCCGCGAGCACACCCGGGCGTTCCTCGAGGTGCTCAGGGGCGAGGGGTTCGCGCAGCCGAACCCGCGACCGATGTTCCCCAATCCGCCCGGCCTGCTCCGGATCGAGCCGCACTCCCCGGGGCTGTCGAGGCGGATCTGGTGGGGCGCCGGATCGCGCGAGACGGCCGAGTGGACCGCGAAGCAGGGCATGAACCTGATGAGCTCGACGCTGCTCACCGAGGACACCGGGGTGCCGTTCCACCAGCTCCAGGCCGAACAGATCCAGCGGTTCCGGGACGCCTGGAAGGCCGCCGGTCACCAGCGCGAGCCGCGCGTCTCGGTCAGCCGCAGCATCTTCCCGATCGTCAGCGATCTCGACCGTGCGTACTTCGGCCAGGAGGCCGACAGCGAGGACCAGGTCGGCTACCTGGACGGCGGCGCGGCCCGATTCGGCAGGACGTACGCCGCGGAACCGGACCAGCTGGTGACCGAGCTCGCCGAGGACGAGGCGATCGCGGCCGCGGACACGCTGCTGCTCACGATTCCGAACCAGCTCGGCGTCGACTACAACGCTCACCTCATGGACAGCGTGCTGCGCCACCTCGCCCCGGACCTCGGCTGGCGCTGAGCCTGCGTCCTAGGATCCGGGCATGACCTGGGACGCGAACCGGACGGCCGAGATCCTGCGCTCCTATCGGCTGGGGCTCGGGCTCAGCGGCGGAGATCGCGCGTCCAGGCAGCTTGCCGAGTCGGAGCACTCGTGGGCGCGGGACGCGGTCCACGACGCTGTCGATCGCGGCGATCTCCCCCTCACCGTTCTCGACGCGATGCTGCACGACCCCGAGGGCGACGAGTCGTACCGGGGGTACGTGGCGGCGGGCCCGATCGAGGATCTCCTGGCAGATCACCAGGAGGCCTACGCCGGCGCCATCGCCGAGCGCTGCCGGACAGATCCGTTGTGGGCACAGGCGGTGGCCGGAATCTGGCTCGACCGCGACTGGTGGCTGAGCCTGCCGGAGGAGCTGCGGCGCCTGATCCCCGAACCGATCGTCGTCGTCCCGGAGCACCCGACTCGTCGGGCGAAGAGACCGAGCAAGCGACAGGGGAACAGGCCCCGGCACCCATGACCGCGCCGGTGTCCCGATAGCGCGATGACGAGGCGGCGCAACGGCTCACGCCTGCGGTCCGTAGATCTTCGCTCGCGTGACGTAGCGCGCAGAGTTGTCGTGGATGCCCGCGACCTCCTCGTCCGTCAGCTGGCGGCGCACCTTGCCGGGTACCCCCGCGACCAGCGAGCGGGGCGGGATCGAGGCCCCTTCGAGGACCACCGCCCCGGCGGCGACCAAGGAGTCCCGCCCGACGACGGCTCCGGTGAGCACCGTGGCGTTCATCCCGATCAGGCAGCCGTCCTCGATCGTGCAGCCGTGCACGACCGCGCCGTGCCCGATGCTGACGCCCTCGCCGACGATCGCCGGCGAGCCGAGCTCGGTGTGCATCACCGCGTTGTCCTGGAGGTTCGACCCGGCGCCGAGCACGATCTCGTCGATGTCGCCGCGCAGCACGGCGCCGAACCACACGCTGGCGTCGGCGTGGACGCGCACCTTGCCGATCAGGGAGGCGTTCTGCGCGATCCAGGCGCTGTCGTGGATCTCGGGTGTGCGTCCTTCGAAGGGCAGGCTGATCATGGGCCCGAGACTACGTCGCTGGAGCGGGTGTCGACCGCAGTCGCCATCCCGCCCACGCCCCGCGGCGCGATCGGGTGCGCGACGATGGAGGCCGGCAACGGCGGAGGTGGTCCAGTGGCCGATCGGGTCGCGCGCGTCAGGGACGGCGTCCGGCTGCGCCTGGTCGCGCTGCTCGTGTTCGGCACGGGCTTCGGGTTCGTCGAGGCGGCCGTGGTGTCCTACCTGCGCCGGATCATCGGCTACGAGTCCGGCTACCACCTGGGCGCGCGGAAGGTGTACCTCGATCTGGGGGTCATTGCGTTCGTTCAGCCGGACCGCTCCGTGCTCGTCGACCTCCACCTCACCCAGGTGGAGATCGCGCGAGAGGCCGCCACGCTCTTCATGCTCGTGGCGATCGCCGTGCTGGCGGGCGAGACGCTGCGTCGTCGGCTCGCGGCGTTCTTCATCGCCTTCACGGTGTGGGACCTGACGTACTACCTGTTCCTGCGGGTGCTCGACGGGTGGCCGACGAGCCTGCTGGACCGCGACGTGTTCTTCCTCATCCCGGTGACCTGGGTCGGACCCGTGGCGACCGCCGTGGTGGCGTCGTGCGTGGTTCTGGTCGTCTCGTCGTGGGCGTATCTGCGAACAGGCACAATGCGTCGCGCAGACCCACGACGGGGCCGACTGTCGGGTCGATGAGGATCGCAGGCGTGACATGGACAATCGTGAGATCGATGAGCACCTGGTCCGGTCCCTCCTGCGTGAGCAGCGTCCGGACCTCGCGGGACTGAGCCTGCGCCAGGTGGTCGGCGGCTGGCACAACCGGCTGTGGCGATGCGCCTGCAACACGCTCAGCGACCTCGCCATCGACGGTGTCGCCGGCGAGGTCCGAGACCTGTGGGATGACGCCGTGGCGGCTCCCGCATGGGCAGGCCCACCCACCCGTCTGGCTGCACGGTGACCTTCACCCGGCGAACGTCGTCGTCTCGGACGGCACACTCTCGGGCGTGATCGACTTCGGTGAATCCTCATCGGCGTCGGACAGGCCTGGGAACAGGGACTTCCCGGCGGCAAGCAGTCCTGGGGGCACGCGGGCCGGCGGGCGCTCGCTGGAGTGCTGGCGGAAAGGTAGGCGGCGAGGACGTCGGCGCGCGCGCGGGAACCTGCCGACCCACCAAGTAAGGTCGGGGCACGCGCTCCTTGTGGATTCGTCCTGGGACTATCGCCCCCGCGCCGGTGCGACTTCTGCTCGCTGCGCTCACGACAACAGCTAAGGACGCGTGGTGGTGGACGACGCATCCCGGATCCTCGCCGGCAGGTACGAGGTTGGCGAGGTCATCGGGCGCGGTGGCATGGCCGAGGTCCACATCGGCCACGACACCCGCCTCGGGCGGACCGTGGCGATCAAGATCCTGCGCTCCGACCTGGCCCGCGACCCCTCGTTCCTGGCCCGGTTCCGCCGTGAGGCGCAGGCCTCCGCCGGGCTGAACCATCCGTCGATCGTGGGGGTGCACGACACCGGCGAGGACCTCACCACCGAGCCGACCGGTGTCGTCTCGCACGTGCCGTTCATCGTCATGGAGTACGTCGAGGGCCACACCGTCCGCGACATCCTCCGGGACAGCCGGGCCGTGCCGATCGAGGAGGCCGTGGAGATCACCGCGGGCGTCCTGTCGGCGCTCGGGTACTCCCACCACGCCGGCATCGTGCACCGCGACATCAAGCCCGCGAACGTGATGCTCACGCCGACCGGTGCGGTCAAGGTGATGGACTTCGGGATCGCCCGGGCCATCGCGGACTCCGCCGCGACGATGACGCAGACGTCGGCCGTTATCGGCACCGCGCAGTACCTCTCCCCCGAGCAGGCGCGCGGCGAGCGGGTCGACGCCCGCAGCGACCTGTACTCCACCGGCTGCCTGCTCTTCGAGCTGCTCACCGGGCGCCCGCCGTTCACGGGCGACTCCGCGGTCGCGGTCGCCTACCAGCACGTGCGCGAGCAGGCGCCGACGCCGAGCTCGCTGGCCTCCGACGTGCCCGATTCGCTCGACCGGATCACGCTCAAGGCTCTCGCCAAGGACCGGGACGACCGGTACAGCACTGCGGCGGAGTTCCGCGCGGACCTCGAGTCCGCGATGCGCGGCGGGCAGGTGTCAGCGCCGGCCGTCGGGGTACTGACCACGTCGAGCGCCGAGGCCGGCGTGGGCCAGGCGACCCAGGTCCTGACCCGGGTCGCGTCCGACACCCAGAATCGGCCGGCGGACACGTCCGTGTGGGACCGGAACGAGACGCCCGGGTTCGCAGCCCTGGTGCCGCCAGAGGACGAGCCGCGACCACGCCGAGCCCTGTTGTGGACCCTGATCGTCATTGCGCTCGCCGCGGTCGCAGGCATCATCGCGCTGCTCGCTCTCAACGGGGATCGCACCGCGGCGGCGGACACGGTGCGGATCCCGAGCTTGGTCAACTTCACCGGGCATACGGCGTCGTCGGACCTCACCGCACTCGGCCTCGTCCCGCGGCGGGAGGTCGAGGCCAGCGACACGGTGCGCGCCGACCTCGTGACGCGCACCGAACCGGCGGCCGGCGAAGACGTCAAGGTCGGATCGAGCGTCACCACCTTCATCTCGAGCGGACCCGATCAGGTCACCGTTCCCGACGTGACCGGCCAGCCCCAGGACGAGGCCCGCGCCGCGCTCAAGGCGGCCGGACTGACCGTGGGGGCGGTGCTGACCGAGGACCTGCCGGTCGACAAGGGCGACGTCACCAGAACGAAGCCCGCGGCCGACGCGACGGTGCCCGCCGGGCAGAAGGTCACGATCTACATCGCGTCCGGCCAGGTCGACGTGCCGAACCTCGTGGGAAAGTCGAAGGCCGACGCCGTCGCGACGCTGCGCCTGCTCAAGCTCAGCTCGAACTCCAACTCGGTCGAGAGCACCGAGCCCCCGGACACTGTGCTGTCGCAGGAGGGCGGTCCGGGGCTCGTGTCGCAGACCGCGACCATCACGATCGACGTCGCGATCGCGATCCCACCGACGCCGACGCCGACACCCACCCCGACACCGCCGACGGCGACGCCGACGGTGACCATCCCGGACGACCTCGTCGGTGCGAGCTACACCGACGCCGCCGCCGAGCTGACGGCGCTCGGCCTGGTGCCCGAACGCACCGTTGTCGACAGCGACGAGGCCCCGGACACCGTGACCGCGTCGGACCCGGACGCGGGCGAGCAGGTGCGGGCCGGCTCGACGGTCGCGCTCTCGGTCGCGCGCGGCCCGACGGGCGTCTTCAGCCCGCCGACGACGCTCGGACAGTGAGTGACGAGCCGCTCAGTAGTGGTAGCGCGCCTGGACGATCAGTAGGTCCTCGCCTTCGCGTCGGTACACGAGTCGGTGCTCGTCCGTGATCCGGCGCGAGAAATATCCCTTGAGATTCTGCGAGAGCGGCTCGGGCTTGCCGATGCCGGCAGCCGGGTCACGTCCCGCCTCGTCGATGAGCCGGTTGATCCGGCGCAGCATCTTCCGGTCGTCGGCCCACGAGCAGTAGTCCTCCCAGCCGGCGGAGGTGAAGACGACCCTCACGAGTCGAGCAGTTCGTGCTCCTGGGTCTGGCCCGCGTCGGCCTCGGCGAGGCTGGCCAGCAGGCGTTGCGCGTTGGCCGGCGAGCGCAGGAGGTAGGCGGTCTCGGTCATCGAGCGGAACTGGGCCTCGGACACGAGGAACGCGGTCCCGCCCTTGGAGAGGATCTCGACGGGCTCCTGGTCGGCGTTCACCTGCTCGATGAGCGGAAACAGGCGCTTACGTGCCTCGCTGGCGGTGATCGCCATGGACGCCTCCTCAGTAGTACCGGATATCGTACTACTCGCCGCAAGAGCGGCTAGTGATCGATCGGCAGGTCCTTCGCTGCCTTGCCCCACGTGGGGTCCGGGGTGGAACGGAGGTCGAAGCGCACCTCGCCGCCCCGGTTCATGACGTCCTCGGGAAGCCAGGACTGGGTCCGCTCGCGACCGTTCAACGTGACCTTGTCGACGAAGACATTCGTCGCGGAGGCATTCGGCGCGACGATGGTGATGGTCGGCCCGCCGTCGCGGTGCACCCACGCCTTGGGGAAGGTCGGGCTGGAGAGCAGCATCTCGGCCCGAGCGGGGTTCTGCGGGTAGAAGCCGAGGGCGGCGAAGACGTACCAGGCCGACATGGTGCCGAGGTCGTCGTTGCCGGGCAGGCCCTTCGCGCCGGTGCCGTACGCAATACGCTCCATCGCCCGCACGGTCTCCTGGGTCTTGGCGGGCTGCCCGAGGGCGTTGTACAGCCACGGGGTGTGGATGCCGGGCTCGTTCGTGGCGTCGTAACGCAGCGGGTCCCCGCCGGTGACCCAGGCGCCGTCGGGCTTGCGGAAGAAGCCGTCGAGCCGGGCCGCCGCCTTCGCAGGGCCGCCCATCGCTTCGGCCAGCCCGCTGACGTCCTGGGGGACCATCCAGGTATAGGTCGCCGAGCTGCCCTGGGCGAAGCCGACGTCGGACGACGGGTCGAACGGCGCGACCCAGGTCCCGTCGGCGTTCCGGGCCTGCTGGTAGCCCGCCTCCGGGGTGGCGCCCGGGTTGAAGGTGTTCTTCCAGTAGCCGGCGCGCGGGCGCAGCGCGGCCTGCTGCGCGTCCCGTCCCAGCCGGCCCGCCCAGTCGGCGAGGGCGTAGTCGGCGACCGAGTCCTCGAGCGTCTCGGCGGCGCCGCCCCAGATGTGGCCGGCGTCCTGCGGCATGTAGGTCTTGTCGAGGTAGAGCGCGAGGTTCGGGCGGATCCCGGCGCACTGTCCGGGACAGCCATAGCTCGACAGCCCGTCCGGGTGTGGCACGGTCGCCTGCCGGTACAGGGAGTCGAAGGCCTCCTCGACGGCGAAGTTGCGCACGCCGAGGGAGTAGAACCCGGCGAGCGCTGGCGCCGAGGGGTCCCCGGTCATCACGTGCGTCCACCCCGTCAGGTGGACCCAGCGGTCCCACACCCCGTCGTGCGCCTTGGCGTTGTTGAGCAGCGACTGCGCGTAGTCGCCGGCGATCTTCGGCTCCAGCAGGGCCAGCAACTGGGTGTGCGCGCGGTACTGGTCCCACCCCGAGAAGTTGCCGTACTGCGCACCCTGTCCGCGGGCCAGCCGGTGGATCTGCTGGTCGGCTCCGAAATAGGTGCCCGCGACGTCGTTGACGACGTTCGGCTCGAGCGCGGAGTGATAGACGGCCGTGTACAGCTTCGTCCGCTGCTCCGGGCGGCCGCCGGCGACCTCGATGCGTCGCAGGTGCCGGTTCCAGTCCCGTTCGGCGTCGGTGGCGACCCGACGCACGGTGTCCGTCGGCCGCACCTCGGCCGCGAGGTTCGCCCGGGCGGCGTCGGCGCTGGTGTAGGAGATGCCGACCCGCATGTGGACCTTCGCGCCGCTCGGGAACGAGACCCATCCGCCCGAACCGCGGCCCGCGCGGGCTGCGCCGGTCTCGTACCCCTCGCCACCGGTCGCGGCACGCGTGCCCGGTCGGAGCGTGTCGTCGACCCAGGTCCCCGTCGTGGTGAACGCCTGGTCGAACTGGGCGGTGAAGTGCAGTCGGTAGTAGCTCCGCTTGTTGCTGCCGTTCCCGGTACCCCGGCGCCCGCAGAACGCCCCGGTCAGCACCGAGCCGGAGACCGTCCGGGCTTGCGGATCGATGGTGGTCTCGGCGGACTCGCTGCCGTTGAGGGAGTTGGAGGTCCGGAACAGCAGGTTCGCCTCCTTGCCTGCCGGAAACGTCAGATCGGCGACCCCGGCCCGAGTGGTCGCGGCGAAGTCGGTCGTCGCTCCGTTCGCGAGCCCCAGGGTGTACCGGCCCGGCACCGCCCGCTCGTCGGCGTGCGAGAAGGCGCTCGCGTAGACCGAGTCCGTGGTGTCGGCCGAGGGGGAGACCGTCATCGCGCCGGTGTACGGCAGGATCGGCACGTCGCCCATGGCGCCCGGGAAGCACCCGGCACCGTTGACGTGCGTGAGGGCGAACCCGCGCAGCCGCGTCGTGTTGTAGGAGTACCCGTTCGACGCCGCCGTGCTCGTCTGGTCGCCCGCGGTGCTCGTCGGGCTCCACGACAGCATCCCGTACGGCCGCACGGCCCCCGGGTAGGTGTTGCCGCCGTTGGCGGTCCCGATCAACGGGTCCACGTACTGCGCCGGGTCGGAGACGGCATGGCTCGCCACGGACGGCGCGACCCCCGGCGCGAACGCGGCAGCCGGGCCTGTCGGGGCGGAGGTGGCGACGACGACGGCGGCGAGGGCGATGGCCCTGGCAACGGTGCGGGACCTGCGCATGGAGTCTCCTTGGGAAGTCTGGCGGCAGCGAGAGTCAACAACGCCCCGCCGACGCCCGGGCCACCACGAGGTGAACGCGTACCGAGCGGCCGGCGACGTCTCGCACCCGTAACGTCCGAGCGTTGACGTCCTATAGGACGTCAACGCTCGGACGTTACG
>NZ_DATCNW010000271.1:0-9015 GCF_036565025.1 Pengzhenrongella sp. | reverse complement strand
CGCCCGCCGCTGCCGTTCCGGGTGCTCGTCAACCCGCAGTACGAGGCCGTCGGGACGGAGAAGGTGTCCTTCTACGAGGGCTGCCTGAGCCTGTCCGGCTGGCAGGCGGTCGTCGCGCGGCATCGCAGCGTGCGGCTGACCGGCCAGGACGAGACCGGCCGCGATCTCGACGAGATCGTCGACGGCTGGCCGGCGCGCATCGTGCAGCACGAGACGGACCACCTGCGCGGCATGCTCTACATCGACCGTGCCGAGCTGCGCTCCCTCGCGGCGGACGACGGCATCGGCGGTGCGCTCGGCGCGGAGCCCTCGCCGACGACGGCGGCGCGGGTCCTCGGCTTCGATCTCGCCTGAGATCCGCGCGACAAACCGACCCAATTACCCCCACTGCAGGGGCTGACTGGGCGCGCCGCGCGCGCGATGATCGTGGAGTCGCTCCGGGTAGTTTGCCCGGCGGATGGTCGTGAACCAGGGTGGGAGCCAGGGGCATCCCTGATGCCCGCCCCGGGGCGCGATCCTAGGGTGGGCCCGCCCGACCAACGCGCCACCGACTCAGGAGCAAATGACCCGTGCAGGACTGGATCCTCGCGCTCGCCGCCTCGCCCCTCGTGTACGTGGCGCTGTACATCCTTGTCACCATCGACGGATTCTTCCCGCCGGTCCCGAGCGAGTCCCTGGTCATCGCGCTCGCGGCCCTGGCCATGTCGGTCGGACCGCCGAACCTCGCGCTGGTCGTCGCGATCGCCGCCGCGGGCGCCTTCACCGGCGACCAGATCGCCTACGCCATCGGCAAGCGGCTCGATGTGCGCCGGCTGCGCGGGATGCGCGGCCCGCGCGCGCAGCGGACCCTCGACTGGGCCGAGCGGACCCTCACGCGGCGCGGCCCGTCGTTCATCCTCGCCGCGCGGTACATCCCGATCGGGCGCGTGGCGGTGAACATGACCGCAGGCGCGCTGGGCTACTCCCGGCGCCGGTTCGTGGGGCTCGCCGCGATCGCCGCGGTCACCTGGGGGCTGTACTCGGCCGCCATCGGGATCGGGGCCGGGGTGTGGTTCCAGGGTCACCCGCTCGTCGCGGTCGTCGTCGGGGTCGTCGGCGGGCTGCTGATCGGGCTGGTGCTCGACTTCGTGCTCGGGCGCGTGGCGGACCTGCGCGGGGCGCGGGACGCCGCGAAGGCAGGCCCGGTCGACGGCGTCGTGCGCGATCCGATCGCCCTCCCGCGCGCGACCGACGCCTGAGGCGCCCGAACTCTTCATCGCGTGTTCCCCGCGGGTCTCCCCGCGTCCGATCCTGCACGGCGTTAGATGGGTCACCTCCACCGAGATCATCTCCGGCCCGCACCTGGGGTGAGGCGGCCCGATCGAGCCAGGAGCACCCGTCATGACGCAGCGCACCCCGGATGACGCCACCCGCCCGACGCCGGAGGGGCCGTCGCGGCGCACCGTGCTGACCGGCTCGATGGTGGGCATCCTCGCCAGCGCGGGTTTCACCGCCGGCCCCGCCGCGGCCCGCGAGGGCGGCGCGGCAGGTCAGGGTGGCATCTCGCGGCTCACCGTGCTGGGCACTACCGACCTGCACGGCAACCTGTTCAACTGGGACTACTTCAAGGACGCCGAGTACGACGACGCCGCCCACAACGACGTCGGCCTGGCGAAGGTCGCCACGCTCGTCACGGCCGTGCGCCACGAGCGGGGCCGGCACCGGACCCTGATGATCGACGCCGGCGACACGCTCCAGGGCACGCCGCTCGCGTACTACTACGCCAAGATCGAGCCGATCGGCCGGGGCACGGTGCACCCGATGGCCGCCGCGATGAACCGGATCGAGTACGACGCCGCCGCGCTGGGCAACCACGAGTTCAACTACGGGCTGGATCTGCTGCGGACGTTCGGCAAGCAGTTGCGCTTCCCGCTGCTCGGCGCCAACGCGATCGACGACGAGACGGGTCGTCCGGCATTCGCGCCGTACCTCCTCAAGCGCGTCGACCTGGGCCGGCGCCGGCCGGTCGTGGTGGGCATCCTCGGCCTGACGAACCCCGGCATCGCGATCTGGGACCGGGACAACGTGGCGGGCAAGCTGTCCTTCCCGGGGCTGGTC
The DNA here is from genome assembly GCF_036565025.1 of Pengzhenrongella sp. Taxonomy (NCBI): domain Bacteria; kingdom Bacillati; phylum Actinomycetota; class Actinomycetes; order Micrococcales; genus Pengzhenrongella; species Pengzhenrongella sp. Next base: position 6,918 of record NZ_DATCNW010000271.1, on the reverse strand, counting down.
GAGCAGGCGGCGGTGTGGGTGCCGCGGATGCGGGCGGCGGGCGCCGACGTCGTCGTGGTGGCCGCGCATTCGGGTGCCGACACGTCGTCGTCGTACGGGGACGCGCTGCCGTGGCCGGAGAACGCGTCGACGCTCGTCGCGGCGCAGGTGCCGGGGATCGACGCGATCCTGGTCGGGCACGCGCACGTGGAGATCGCCGAGCGCTTCGTGACCAACGAGCAGACCGGGCGGCAGGTGCTGCTGACCGAGCCGCTCAAGTGGGGCATGCGGCTGAGCGTGATCGACCTGGACCTCGCGTGGCGCGGCGGTCGGTGGTCGGTCCAGGCCGCCCACGCGCAGGTCCTGAACGCCAACACGGTGCCCGAAGATGCGGCCGTGGCCGGGCTGTTGCGCGCGGATCACGAGAAGGTGCGCGCGTACGTCAACGGCGTGATCGGCTCGTGCACCCAGGCCATGTCCGCCGCGACGGCCCGGTTCGAGGACTCCGCCGCGCTGGACTTCATCAACCTCGTGCAGGCGCGGACGGTGCGCGCGGGGCTCGTCGGGACGGCCAGCGCCGATCTACCGGTGCTGTCGATCGCGGCGCCGTTCAACCCCGACGCCGCGATCCCGGCGGGGTCGGTCTCGGTGCGCGACGTCGCCGGGCTGTACATCTACGACAACACCCTGCTGGGCGTGACGATGACCGGTGCCGGCGTCAAGGAGTACCTGGAGAAGTCCGCGCAGTTCTTCAAGGCCCAGACCACCGCGGGGCCGTTCGCGGCGTCCGAGGTGTGCAACGCGGTGACGCCGACCGCGCCGAACGGGACGCCGGACTACAACTACGACGTCATGTCCGGCCTCGACGCGCGCCTGGAGTACGACATCGATCTCGCGAAGCCGGTCGGCTCGCGCATTCTCGGGCTGTCGTACGGGGGAGCGCCGATCGAGGCGGCCGCGTCCTTCGTGGTGGCGATCAACAACTACCGGGCGAGCGGCGGCGGCGCGTTCCCGCACACCAAGGACGCACCGGTGGTCTACAACCGGCAGCTCGAGATCCGCCAGCTGCTCATCGACTGGGTCACCGCGCAGGGCAGTGTCGACCCGACGGCGTTCTTCACCGTCGACTGGCAGCTGGTCGTCAACGGCGCCCCGGTCGTGGTCACCGGCGGAGTCAGCCCCGGCCGCCACTGAGCCGGCCAGCGCCGACCCGCACGACCCGACCGGCCGACCCCACTAGCCGACCCTGACCAGCCGACCCGACCGGCCGACCTGGACTGCCGATCCGACCAGCCGACCCGACCGGCCGACCTGGACCCGACCGGCCGAGCCGGACAGTTGGCCCCGGTCGACCGAATCCGTGTGGTCGAACGCCCCACATCACGCGAGTGCGCGATTTTGGCTGCTCAGAAGGCCATTTCAACAGCCAAAATCGCGCACTCGCGTGACTGCTACCGGGTTTGGGGTGGGGTTCTCGGAGCGCGCCCGGTCGGGCGGACGCTGTCCCGTCTTGATTCATGCCGCCGTCGCCTTCCCGGCTCGTCCGGCCGACCCACCGTCGGCGTGCGCCGGCGGATCTGTTTCCGGCCGGGTCGCGGTGTGGAGGGACGCGCGTGTTAACCGTGGTGACGGTGGTGCAGATGAGGCGTCTCAACTGTCACTCCATGCACACCAGCCCCACGCGCGTCCCTCCGCACCGCAAGCCCGACGTGCGTGGGCGCGCAGCCGTCCGCAGCACGGGCCCCGCAGTCGCCCGCAGCAGGGACCCCGCAGCCGCCCGCTCGCCCGCAGCGGCGACCCCGCAGTCAGGACCCCGGCCGTCGGGGCCCCGCAGCGGCGACCCCGCAGTCAAGACCCCCGCAGTCGGGAGCCAGCAGTGGTGCCCATTACCGCCTCAGCCGAGGCCTAGAGCTTGCGGAGGCGCATTCGCTGGACTGAGTGGTCGGCGCCCTTGGTGAGGACGAGGGTCGCTCGGCTGCGGGTCGGCAGGATGTTCTGCACCAGGTTGGGGGCGTTGATCGCGTCCCAGATCGACCCCGCGCGCTCGATCGCCTCGGCGTCGCTGAGCGAGGCGTACTTGTGGAAGTAGGACTGGGGCTGGGCGAACGCCGTCGCGCGCAGCGAGAGGAACCGGTCGATGTACCACTGCCGGACGACCGACGAGCGGGCGTCGACGTAGATGGAGAAGTCGAAGAAGTCGCTCACGGCCAGGTCCGAGGTGCCCTCGACGGTGGCTCGCGCCGGCTGGAGCACGTTGAGGCCCTCGACGATGAGCACGTCCGGGCGGCGCACCACGACCTGCTCACCGGGGACGATGTCGTAGGTGAGGTGGTTGTAGACCGGTGCGCGGACCTCGGAGTAGCCGGCCTTGACCTTCGACAGGAACCGGACCAGGGCCCGCCGGTCGTACGACTCGGGGAAGCCCTTGCGGTCCATCAGGCCGCGGCGAGCGAGCTCCGCGTTCGGGAACAGGAACCCGTCGGTGGTGAGCAGCTCGACGCGCGGGGTCTGCGGCCAGCGGGCCAGCAGCTCGCGCAGCAGGCGGGCGGTGGTCGACTTGCCGACCGCGACCGATCCCGCGACGCCGATGACGTACGGCGTGCCGCCGGAATCCTCGCGCAGGAACGTCGAGGACGCCTCGTGCAGGTTCTTCGTCGCCTCGACGTACAGGCTGAGCAGCCGGGACATCGGGCGGTAGACGGCGTCGACCTCTGCGAGGTCGATCGGGTCGCCCAGCCCGCGCAGGTGCTTGACGTCTGCGGCCGTGAGCGGCAGCGGGGTGGAGCCGGACAGCCGCGTCCACGCCTCGCGGTCAAGCTCGACGTAGGGCGAGGACGGTGTGAGCTCAACGGTCGGTGCCACCCGGCGATTGTGCCCGATGCGGGCTGCGGGCGCGGACCCGGTGCCCGACGGCGGCAGTGGCTGGCGTCCGCGCCGCGGTTCCGACGGCGGTCGCGCCGGCGTCGGCGACGCGATTCCGACGTCGTCCCGGTGTAGTCCCGGCGTGTCCCGACACCGTCCGCACCGTCGTCCCGACGCGGTTCCGACCGCCGCCGGCGACGGGCCGGGCGCGCGGGCTCGGTAGACTCCGGCCCCATGTGCGGAATCGTGGGGTACGTCGGTACTCAGCAGGCCAGCAACCGTCCTCTCGATGTCGTGATGGAGGGACTGCGGCGGCTCGAGTACCGGGGATACGACTCGGCCGGTGTGGCCCTCGTCACTGGGGTCGGCGGCAAGATCGTCACGGCGAAGAAGGCCGGCAAGCTCGCGAACCTCATCGAGGAGCTCGACGTCAACCCGCTCGAGGCCTCGACGGCCGCCATCGGGCACACCCGGTGGGCGACGCACGGCGGGCCCACCGACGTCAACGCGCACCCGCACGTCGCGGGTCCGGTCGCCGTCATCCACAACGGCATCGTCGAGAACTTCGCGTCCCTGAAGGCCGAGCTCGTCGCCGACGGCGCCGTGTTCCTGTCCGAGACCGACACCGAGGTCGCGGCGCACCTGCTGGCCCGCGCGTGCGCCGAGCACGCCGACCTGTCCGTCGCCATGTGCGCCGTCGCGCGGCGCCTGCGCGGAACCTTCACGCTGCTCGCGGTGCACGAGGACTTCCCGGGCGTCGTCGTCGGCGCCCGGCACGACTCCCCGCTCGTCGTCGGGATCGGCGAGGGCGAGAACTTCATGGGCAGCGACGTCGCGGCGTTCATCGCCCAGACGCGCGAGGCCCTCGAGCTCGGCCAGGACCAGGTCGTCACGATCACGCCCGACGACGTCACGGTCACGGACTTCGACGGCGCGCCCGCCCAGGCCCGCCGGTTCACCGTCGACTGGGACGCCGCCGCCGCCGAGAAGGGCGGCTTCGCGTCCTTCATGGACAAGGAGATCCACGACCAGCCGCAGGCCGTCGCGGACACGCTGCTGGGGCGCACCGACATCGCCGGCAAGCTCGTGCTGGACGACCTGCGCATCGACGAGTCGGTGCTGCGCTCGGTGGACAAGATCGTCGTCATCGCGTGCGGCACGGCGGCGTACGCCGGGCACGTCGCGAAGTACGCGATCGAGCACTGGTGCCGGATCCCGGTCGAGGTCGAGCTCGCGCACGAGTTCCGCTACCGCGACCCGGTGGTCAACTCGCGCACGCTCGTCGTCGCGATCTCCCAGTCCGGGGAGACCATGGACACCCTGATGGCCGTGCGGCACGCGCGCGAGCAGGGCGCGAAGGTGCTCGCGATCTGCAACACGCACGGCTCGACCATCCCGCGCGAGTCCGACGCCGTGCTCTACACGCACGCCGGGCCCGAGATCGCGGTCGCCTCGACCAAGGCGTTCCTGGCGCAGATCACCGCGACGTACCTGCTGGGCCTGTACCTCGCGCAGCTGCGCGGGAACAAGTTCCCCGACGAGATGGCCGAGATCCTCGACCAGCTGCGCCAGATGCCCGAGAAGATCCAGCAGGTGCTCGACCGTGCCGACCGGGTCAAGCAGACCGCGCGCGAGATGGCCGACACGTCGTCGGTGCTGTTCCTCGGGCGCCACGTCGGGTTCCCGGTCGCGCTCGAGGGTGCGCTCAAGCTCAAGGAGCTCGCGTACATCCACGCCGAGGGCTTCGCGGCGGGCGAGCTCAAGCACGGGCCGATCGCGCTGATCGAGGAGGGCCAGGCGGTGTTCGTCGTCGTGCCGTCCCCGCGCGGGCGCGACTCCCTGCACTCCAAGATCATCTCCAACATCCAGGAGATCCGGGCGCGCGGGGCCCGCACGCTGGTGATCGCCGAGGACGGCGACGTCGACGTGCTGCCGTTCGCCGACGAGGTCTTCTACGTGCCGCAGTGCCCGGTGCTGCTCGCGCCGCTGCTCGCCGTCGTGCCGCTGCAGATCTTCGCCTGCGAGCTCGCGACCGCTCGCGGGCTCGACGTCGACCAGCCGCGCAACCTCGCCAAGTCCGTCACGGTCGAGTGATCGTCGGGGTCGGGATCGACGTCGTCGACGTCGCGCGGTTCGTCGCGACTCTCGACCGGGTGCCGGCGCTGCGGGAGCGGTTGTTCACGCCCGCCGAGCGCGGGCTGCCCGCGGCGTCGCTCGCGGCGCGGTTCGCGGCCAAGGAGGCGATCGCCAAGTCGCTCGGTGCCCCGGCCGGCATGAGCTGGCAGGACGCGACCGTGCGCCGGACCGCGGGCGCGCAGCCCGAGGTCGAGGTCATCGGGACCGTCGCCGCTGCCGCCGCGCTGCTGGGCGTCGCGCGGTTCCACCTGTCGATCTCGCACGACGCCGGGATCGCGTCCGCGGTCGTCGTCGCGGAGCGGGACCCGGCCTGAGTCGGACCGACCGGGGGGCGCTGCACCACCTGGAGCTGTGGGTCGCCGACCTGGCCGCCGCCGAGCGGTCGTGGGGCTGGCTGCTCGGCGAGCTGGGGTATGAGATGTCTGACCGCTGGGCCGCGGGGCAGAGCTGGCGTCGCGGCGGGGCCGGCGTACGGCTGGACCCTGCTGTTCCCCGAGCGGCATCCGTATGCGGGCGGGGCGGCACACTACGCCGCCTACCTCGAGAACTCGTGCGGGTTCGAGGTCGAGCTCGTGGCGGATCCGCCCGACGCCGGACCCAAGGATCTGCCGTGACGGCGACGCATCCCGCTCGCGCTCACTGAGGTCACCCGGCGGGCGGGCGCGCCCTTGCCGGCATTGATGGGCTGATCACTCTGGACACCGATCGCTTCCCGCCCGGTCCTGGACCGGTCGGGCTCACGGCCGCGGAGCTGGGGCGATCGGCGCCGTGAGGTCGAAGTCCCAGGTCGATCCCTGCGGCAGGGGTGGCATCGGCCAGGCAGGATCGGGTCGCCAGGTCTCCCAGCCGTCGCAGAACGGCGACTGCCACGACGCGACGACGGCCTCCGCGGCCTCGGCGTCGCGGGTGATCGCGGCGGCGGTCTCCGCGGTGAACCAGCCCTGGTCGACGGCGGCCGCCAGCTCGTCCTCGTCTTTGCGGTGGCAGGTGCCGTCCGGGGTCACCCAGACGTCGAGCACGTGGTCCTCCGTGTAGAAGTGATCTCCCGCGCGCCGGTACGGCGTCTCGAGGTTGATGTACCACCCGGAGAACCGCCACCCGGGCGCCCAGAACAGCCAGACGGACCACGGCGCCCCGGCCGGTGCGATGCACAGGATCCCCTCGCCCTGCCAGGCCGATCGCGCCGTCGACCGGCCTCGACGGAACCGTTCGGTGAGCGGTGCCGTGCGCACGTCGTCGCCGGTGTCGACCACGGACTTGAGGAGCGTGGTGCCGGGCGCCATCCAGACGACGAGGCCGGTCGGGTCGTCGCGGACGACGGTCACGGGGTTGACGGCGTGGTGCATCCCCGGTTTCCAGGTGCTGCGCCGGAAGTGCCACCACAGATGCTGGCCTGGCTGCAAGTCCATGGCACACCATAGGCGGCGTCGACGGCGCCCTGGAGGGTGCCGGTTCGCGGTGGTGAACAGGGCGAGGTCCATCACGGACCTCGCCCCATCGCAACCGCGCCGAAAGCTCGGCTAGTTCTGCAGGAACGGGTAGTCGGTGTACCCGGCCGGGTCCGGGCCGTAGAACGTGCTCGGGTTTGGCTCGTTGAGCTCGCGGTTCTCCTGCCAGCGACGCACCAGGTCGGGGTTCGCGATCGCGAGCCGCCCGACGGCGACGCCGTCGGCGTGGTTGTCCGCGACGAGGTTCACGGCCTCTTCGCGGGAGGTGACCGAGCCGAAGCCGGTGTTGAGGACGACCGAACCGCCGAAGCGTGCGCGGAGGTCCTGGACGAGGGTGCCGGACGGGTCGGCGTGCAGGATGCTCAGGTACGCGACTCCGAGCGGTGCGATCGCTTCGAGCAGGGCCGCGTACGTCGCGGCGGCATCCTTGGCGTCCGACTCGAGGACGTCCTGGATGTTGTGGCTCGGCGAGATGCGAATCCCGACACGAGCC
>NZ_DATCNW010000270.1:0-4933 GCF_036565025.1 Pengzhenrongella sp. | reverse complement strand
AGACGGCGCCTGCTGGGGGGAATGTGCGGGGACGGGCTGCGGTGCTGGGAACGATCGCGTTGGTCGTCGTCTTCGGCGGCCTCATGGCACTCGTCATTGCCACGGTCGCCGCGTTGTCGTCCGGGTTCAGGGACATCCAGGCCGGGTTCGGTGCCTTGTCGGCCTACCAGGAGGTTCAGCAAGCGATCGCGACCGAGGCCTTCGCGGAGGTCGCCTACCGGCGGGCCCCGAGCGAGGATGCGCGAGCGCACATCCGGTCGGCGATCGCCGAACTGGACGGGTCGGTGTCCGGCCTGCGCCGACTGAACACCGCGCAGGACGACGGCGCGGCCGACCAGCTGCTTGTCCTCAACGGCCGCTACCGGCTGTCGATCGACACGGCGCTCAGGGATGGGCCCCGGGTCCCGGGCCCGCGAGGCTTCCAGGTCGGACCCGCACTCGATGCCATGCAGCAGCTGGTGAACGCCGCCGTCAAGCATCGCCAGGAGCTCGCCGACCATGCCGTTGCCATGCAGAAGGGTCGGTTCCGTACCTTGCGGCTGCTCGAGCCCGCTGCCGTGGTGGTGTCCATGCTGGCGGTCGGCCTGTGCTGGAGCGTCATCCTCGGCCAGCAAAACCAGCTGTTCGACCGGGCCGAGGTGAGCGAGGACCGGTCGTTGCACGACGTGCTCACGGGGGTCGGCAACCGGGCACTGCTCTCGCAGGCGCTCAAGGTCGAGCTCGGCGGTGACGTTCGTGACGCCGCCCTGCTCATGGTCGACCTCGACCATTTCAAGGAGGTCAACGACCAGTACGGGCACGCCGCCGGCGACGAGGTGCTGCGCGAGGTCGCGCGGCGGTTGCAGCAGGTCTCCGGTGCGCCCGACGCCGTCTTCCGGATGGGCGGCGACGAGTTCACGCTGCTGGTGACGCCCGCGAAGGCGGCCGACCGCGTTGTCACCGCGATCCGGCGCGCCCTGGAGGAGCCGATCTTGTACGAAGGTCTCGAGCTGCACACGCAGGCGAGCGTCGGTCAGGCGGTCCTGCATCCGGGCATGGACGAGCGCGATCTCCTCACCGCGGCCGACGAGGCGCTGTACCTCACGAAGCGCGCGACGGAATGATTGTTCCGTCGAGCGGGCAACCCATTCGGCGAGGGACCGCGAGCTCGCCTCGGTGGTTGGCCTAATGCCCCACGTCGCGTTGACGGATCGGATGGGCCAGTTAGGATCAAGAGACCGGACACGTTGGTCCTCGCCGAAACAAATATGCGCGTACAGACCAATGCCCTCGGTGAGCATTCTCACGAAGGTGTGTGCGCGGGGCATCCTGCACCGCTCCTCCTCAGTACGTCGCCGCACGAGCCCGCGGGCGGCGGTCCCCAGCGGCACGGCCGTGCACGGAGCAGGAGCCACTCGAGCACCGATGTTCTCGCCTCAGCGGAACGTTCTGCTGCGACGGCGGTTGTCACGACGCCGTGACCTCCGGCGCGCTCGCGGATCGGGTGCGGGCCGATGAGTTCCGAGCGACTGGCTTCGCCGACCGCCGGCCGGATGGGCCGCGTGGTCCGCTGGCTGGGGTCGGCATCCTGGCTCGTGCTGCTGCTGGGAATCGGGTCGACGTTCGTGCTGCCAGGCCCGCAGGACGGTCCGCCGCTGCGAACCGCTGTGGTCGTCACGCTGCTGGTCTTCTTCGTCGTCCTGGTCGCGCGCCTGCTCCTCCAGTCCGTTCTGCACCCGGCCAGGAGGTTGTCGCTCTGGTTCCTCGCGTCCGGAGTGGTCCTCTGGGCGGTCGGGTCCGCGACGGTGGGGGCCAGCCAGACGGAGGCCGCGGTGATGTTCCCCGCGCCGGGGGAGGTGTTCTTCCTCGCGTCGTACCTGGGGATGGTCGGGTTCCTCCTGCTCGACGTGCCACGTCGGGCGACTGCGACGGCCGCGATCTGGCTCGAGGCAGCCGTCGTCTGCGGCGCGGCGGCCTGCCTGGCCGCGTTCGCCGTGCTGACGCCGATGTCCCAGAGGTTCGACCGTGGCGGCCTGCCGTTGCTGCTCGCGGTCCTGTACCCGCTCATCGACGTGTTCCTCGGCACGATCGTCCTGGCGCAGATGATGCTGCAGAAGCGCGGCCACACGTGGCGCACCGCCGCCCTGACCTTGGGCTTTCTCGGCCTCGCCGTGGCCGACAGCACCTTCGTGCTGAGTCTGGACCGCGACACCTACACGTCCGACCTCGTGCTCGACGTGCTCTGGGGTGTCAGCTTCGCGGCGATCGTCGGGGTGGCGTGCGCGCGAGGTTCGTCGGACGTGCTCACGCCGAGCGAGCGCCGAACCACCCGCCTGCTGCCACTGGCCGGCGCGCTCGCGGTCGCGGTGCTCGTGCTGCACCCCGACGGGGTCATCGGTTGGTTCGTGATGGCCCCGGCTGTGCTGACCCTCGTCTGCGCCGGAGCCCGCATGGCGCTCGCGCTGCGTGAGGCGCAGGGCGCGGCCGAGGCGGTGCGCCTGTCCCGCACTGACGAGCTCACGGGGCTGCCCAACCGGCGGGCGATGATGGCGGCGGCCGACGACGCGCTGCGGAGCGCGGCTCCCCTGGGACTGGTGCTGCTGGATCTCGACGAGTTCAAGGACATCAACGACAGCGCGGGTCACACCGTCGGCGACGACGTGCTGATCTCCCTCGCGCACCGGCTCCGCTCGTCGATCGACTCGGACACGATGCTGGCTCGCTTCGGTGGGGACGAGTTCGCGCTGCTCGCGCCGATCAACGACGAGGTGCGCCTCTTCGAGATCGCCGAGCGGGTACGACGGGTTCTGCGGGACCCGCTACGGGTCGATGGCATGGACCTGTCGATCGATGCGTCCGTCGGCATCACGGTCCGCGAGCCCGGTGACGCCTCGTCGATCGAGATCCTGCGCCGCGCGGACATCGCGATGTACGAGGCCAAGCAGTCCCATGCGGGAGTGCTGGCCTTCGACGCGTCGCTGGACGGCTTCTCCCGCCAGCGGTTGCGGCGGGGAGAGGATCTGCGCCAGGCGATCGCCGAGAACGAGCTGGTCGTGTGGTACCAGCCACAGGTGGATGCGCGCACCCGCGAAGTGGTCGCGCTGGAGGCGCTCGTCCGGTGGCAGCACCCCACGCAGGGTCTGCTGTCACCGATGACCTTCCTGCCCGACGCCCGCCGGTCCGGTCTGATGCCGGCGCTGACCGGGGCCGTGATCAGGAACGTCGTGCGCGACGCGCGACGGTGGATCGACGAGGGGTTCGCATTCCGGGTCGCCTTGAACTTCGCGCCGCCGGAACTGATCGGCGGGAAGCTCATGCCCGAGCTGTTCAGGGCGCTCGACCGGGCCGGGCTGCCGGGCCACACGGTGCTCGTCGAGGTGACCGAGGACTCGTTCCTGTCCGACCCGGAACGTGCCCGTGAGGCGATCTACGAGCTGAGCGCGCACAACGTGGAGACCTCCATCGACGACTACGGCACCGGCTTCTCATCCCTGGCATACCTGCGGGACCTGCCGATGCAAGAGCTCAAGATGGACCAGTCGTTCGTCTCCACGATGCTCAGGGACGAGCGGAGCATGATGATCGTGCGGACGACGACGCAGATGGCGCACGCGCTCGGCCTGCGGCTGGTAGCCGAGGGCGTCGAGGACGCCGAGACCCAAGCCACCCTGCTCGCCATGGGCGTCGACGTCTTTCAGGGCTACCACATCGCCAAGCCCATGCCTTCCCACGCCGTCGGAGCCTGGGTGCGACGCTGGTCGGGCCAGATGTCCGGCGTGCGCTGAGCGCGTGGTCGCCGTCGTCATCGGGCCCAGGCTTCAGGATCGGCGAGAAGCGCGAGCCAGGGTGGCGGGGGTGGGGGCTTGCCGGGCTCGGCGTCGTTCGCTCGAGCACCGGCGTCGCCCACTGCTGGTTGGTGCTCTGGTGCGGCCGCGAGCTTCTGCCAGCGGGCTTCGATGGTGCCGTCGTCCAGTTGCTGGGCGGTGCCTGGTTGCTTGCGGTTGTCCCAGTTGCTGCGGGTGGCTTGGACGGCGAGGGAGAGGTCGAGGTGGTCGCCGTACCAGTCGGGGGTGGTGGTGTCGGGGGTGATGGTGGCTTGGTGGCTGGTGGTTGCGCCCTTGGCGTGGCCGGTCTGGGCGGGTGCGGGGGTGATGGTGGCGCCGCGGGGCGAGGTGAACAGGAGTTCGCCGGTGGGGGTGAGGGTGAGCTGGTAGTTCCCTTCGTGCAGGGCGCGGTGGTGCGCGGTGCAGACCAGGCAGAGATTCCACAGGGTGGTGGGTCCGCCGTTGGCCCAGTGCTGCAGGTGGTGGGCGACGAGGAAGCGGCGGCGGTTGCAGCCGGGGTACTGGCAGGTGCCGTCGCGGTGCCACAGGGCGCGGGTCAGGGCCGCGTTGGGGAACCGGGAGGCGCGGCCGAGGTCGAGGGTGTTGGCCGCCAGCCTGGGTGAGGATGTCGGCGTCACGGTCGGTGCGGATTTGAGTGATCGGCGAAGGCCCCGTCCCTGGTTCGGGGCGGGGCCTTCGTGGTCATGTTGACGGTTTGATGTTCACCGCGTCGTCCGCGGTGGTCTGGCCGTTACTCGGCGGTCACTTCGGCGACTGCGGCGCGGGTGGCGGACTCGTCGACGATGGTTTTGTTCGTGGCGAAGGTGGCGACGAGGGCTTGCAGGGCGATGTTGTTCACGGCTCGGGGCAGCCCGCGGCCGGTTTGGTGGATCAGGGCGGCGGCGTCGTCGGAGAACAGCTGGTCGCTGCGGCCGACCAGTTTGACGTGATGGGTGAGGTAGTCGCGGGTCTCGGGCTCGGTCATGGGTGGGATCGCGTAGCGCAGCGCGATCCGCTGGTCCAGGGCCGCGAATGCGCCGAGCTTGATCCGCCGGCGCAGCGTGGGCTGGCCCAGGAGCAGTGCGGTGAACGGCGCGACGGAGTCCATCTCGCTGTTCGTCAGGAGCCGG
>NZ_DATCNW010000269.1:0-18574 GCF_036565025.1 Pengzhenrongella sp. | reverse complement strand
CTGCTCGACGTTGATGCGCTGCGCGCCGCCGGTCACCACCGCTACGGCGGTCAGCGGCAGCTCGTCGCGCAGCGCGCGACCCAGGCGGGTCATCCGGGCGGCGCGGTAGTGCGTGACGTGCACCCGGCGCGAGACCCAGTTGGCGAACGTGCGGGCCTCGGTGGCCCACACGACGTCGGTCTCCACCACGGGCAGTGCCCGGGTCGCGATCGCGGTGAACCGGTCACCGAACTCGTACGTCGCGTCGAACATCTCCAACGCACCCGGACCGTCCAGGTCCCGCGGCGCCACCCGCGCTACTGCGTCCAGGTGCACGCGAATCGCCGCGTAGTGATCGGCGAGCGAAAGACTCTCGAGCGAGACACCGTCGTCGAACGCCATCTCGCCCCCCACTCGTCTCGCATTCCTACGAATTGCTCTGCGCCAAACTCTACCGGGCGCCACTGACACTCCGCGGTTCGGCGAGGAATCTGTGGGCAAAGTGCTGAGTCTATGGAACGAGTGCCTGTGAATGGTGGGACAAAAATGCCACCTGGGGGTGCATTGTGGCCGTGCCGTGTGGCGTCACGTCCGATTCATCAGAATCGCAGCCTCTATCGGTCACCTCGGTCACCTCGGCTGCCGCGAACCCGCGAACCCGCGAAACCGCAAAACCGCAAAACCCGCGGACCTACCCGCTCACCGCGGCCACACGCTCCGCGGCGACGAACCGCAGCTCCACCCCGCGTTCTGCAGCTGTGGCACGCAGCATGGCGAGCGCATCCTCGCTGTCGCACCTGTTCTGGGCACAGACGACCCCGATCGCCCGGTCGATCACGGTGCGCGAGATCAGCGAGGCGTGCAGCTCGTCGGTGATCTCGACGTCGTGCGCGATCCGCACCACGAGGTTGAGCGCGCGCGAGGCCTCGTCGGCGAAGTCGACCGCCTCGGCCTGCTCCGCCGGGCTGAACCCGTGAGCGCTCCGGGAACACAGGTTCAGCGCGCCGACCGGCTCGACCCCGCCGTACAGCGGCAACGACATCGAGGACCGCACCCCGAGCGCGAGCGCGCCCGGGCGGTACGGGCCGAACCGATAATCGGCGGCGAGGTCCTCGACCAGGATCACCTTGGCGCTGCGCAGAGCGCTCAGGCACGGGCCTTCGTCGTAGCGGTACTGCTCCTCGTCGTACCTGGCGGCGCTCTCGTCGCTGCAGGCCACCGTGATGACGTGCCCGTCGCGGTCCATCATCACGCCCGCCGAGATCTCATCACCGAGGGCGACGGACGCCGCGTCGATGAACGCCGCCAGGAAGTCCTCGACGGCCTCGGTGGACAGCAGCAGGTCCTGCAACCTGCGAGCCGGGTCCCGGGTGGTCCCGTGGGAGGTTGCTCTCTGGTCGTGGTCGGACATGGTGTGCCGAGCGGTCCCGGGGGTGCGAACCCCGCGTTCAACGTGCACCGGAAACGGCGCGTCGTGACACGGCGCACTCAACCAGCCCCCGACCTGACCATCGTTCCACCGGTGGTCCCGACGGGGAAGCCCCTTGGCTCAGGCGGCTCAGTTTCGCGTCGGTCGGGCTATGTGGTTGAGCTGTCGCCGCCGGCCTCCAAGCCTTCGAGAACCTCGACCTCCTCGCGTACATAGGGATCCTCCGGCCGGTCCACCAGCAGCTGCCGCTGCATCGCGAGCGCCCGGGAGTTCCGCCCCAACGACCGCAGGCATCGCGCGATCGCCCAGCGCGCGACGCTTTCCTGCTCCGGGTCGCCCACCTCGAGCGACGCTCGATGAGCCAGCTCGAACTCCTCGAGCGCCTGCTCGAGCCGGCCGACGTCGTGCAGGTGCCAGCCCAGATTGTTGTGCAGCGCCACCGACCACCGCCGCGTCTCCGGGTCCGTGGTGCGCGCGACGACGTCGAGCGCCCGGTCCGTCCAGTCCTGCTCGTGACCGGCGTCCGCGATCGCCAGCATGTGCAGGGCGTCCACCGTCAGGTGCTCGGCGCCGACGGCGCGTGCCGCCTCGGCGGCGGCCCCGAACAGCTGGACCGCGGCCGTGACGTCGCCCGCGGAGTTGCGCAGCCGGCCCCGCTCCAGCAGCACCCGGACTCCGGCGACGCCGGTCGGGTCGCCGATCGCGTCGAGGACGGCGTCGGCCTGCGCGAACTTCCCTTGCAGCCCCAAGGCCCTCGCCTGTTGGGTGGCGAGCTCGGCGCGCTGCGACGCGACGCGCACCACGTCCGCGGCCGCGGCGGCGAACCGTTCCGCAGAGGCGGCCGCGTCGTCGAAGTTCCACAGGTCGCGCAGCTCAGCAGGCGACAACGGTCGCTCGAGGTCCTTGTCATCGCTCATGGCGCCATCGTCGCAGCAGCCGTCTCACGAAGTCACCGCTCGGGGCGTCTACTGGACGGAGCGCCACGCTCCAGCACGCGAACCTCGAGGAGAGCCGTCATGCAGACCCACACCGTGACCGATTCGCGCCTTCAGCTGCGGGCGCTGCTCGCCGAGCAGCCCCTGTTCTAGCCGAGGCCAAGCGACGTGGTCATGAAACCCTTCGAGCAGGTCGTCGTCGAGCACGGACCGACCGTCCTGCGGGTCTGCCGCGCCGTCCTCGGTCCCGACGACGCCGACGACGCCTGGTCGGAGACCTTCCTGGCGGCGCTCCGCGCGTACCCGGACCTGCCCCCGGGCGCGAACGTCCAGGCGTGGCTCGTCACGATCGCCAAGCGCAAGGCCATCGACCAGCACCGCGCCCGCACGCGGAGGCCGGTCCCGGTCGAGGCGATCCCCGAACGCCCGGCGAACCAGCCGCACCCCGCCGAGCACGACGACGAGCTGTGGACCGCGCTCAAGGCGCTGCCCCGCAAGCAGCGCGAGGCCATCGCCTACCACCACGTCGCCGGGATGCCGTACGCGCAGGTCGCCGAGCTGCTGGCGAACACCGAGAGCGCCGCGCGCCGGGCAGCCGCCGACGGCATGAAGACCCTGCGAGCCTCCTACCGAGGAGTCCGACCATGAACACCGACCACCCGACCCCTTCGACGACCGACGCGGACCTGCTCGTGGGCCTCCCCCTCGTCGACGAGGAAGCCTCGCGGCGCCTGCACGCGCGGCTCGTCGCCCGGGCCGCCGCGGAAGGAATCCTCGACGTCGCCTACCGCACGATCGACACGCCCGTCGGCGCTCTCCTGCTCGCCGCGACCGAGCAGGGCCTCGTCACGGTCGCCTACCCCCGCCAGGACCACGACCGCGTGCTCGCGAGCCTCGCGGAGCGCATCAGCCCCCGGATCCTGAACGCCCCGGCGCGCCTGGACCCGGTCGCGCGCGAGCTCGACGAGTACTTCACCGGAAGGCGCAGGGCGTTCGACGTCGCGTTGGACCTGCGGCTGTCGAGCGGCTTCCGCCGCGACGTCCTGGCTCACCTGCCCGAGATCCCGTACGGCTCGACGGCGACCTACGGGAGCCTCGCGCGCGTCGTCGGCAACCCCAAGGCGGCCCGCGCCGTCGGGACCGCGTGCGCGACCAACCCGCTGCCCGTCGTCGTCCCGTGCCACCGCGTCGTCCGCTCCGACGGTACCGCGGGCGGGTACGTCGGCGGCCCCGAGGCCAAGAACGCCCTGCTCACCCTGGAGGCAGCAGCATGACCACCCTGCTACCGCGCGAGCGGGTCGAGGTGGCCCCCGGCGCGGTCCTCGTCCCGGACTGGCTCGACCCCGGCCAGCAGGCCCACCTCGTCCGGGCCTGCCGCGAGTGGGCCGCCGGTCCCGCCCCGATGCGCGCCGCCACCACCCCGGGCGGGGGGCAGATGAGCGTGCAGACCGTCTGCCTCGGCTGGCACTGGCGCCCCTACCGCTACTCCCGCACCGCGGACGACGTCGACGGCGCGCCCGTCACGCCATTCCCGGACTGGCTCGCCGACCTCGGGCGCCAGGCGGTGTCCGAGGCGTACCAGGATCCCGCGGCGGGCGCGGCCTACCAGCCCGACGTCGCGCTGGTGAACTTCTATGACGACGCCGCCCACATGGGCATGCACCAGGACAAGGACGAGCGCTCCGACGCCCCGGTGGTCTCGCTGAGCATCGGCGACACCGGCCTGACCTGAGACGGCGCGGTTTTGGGAAGCATGTGTGCGTCTGGCGCACCAAATCTTCCGGAAGTTGAGCGATGCCCGGGTGCGGTGGTCACCGGCCGCCCGGCTGAACCTCGGCGCCGCCGACCTGCCCGAGACCCGGACCGTGACCCGGCTGGCCCCCGGTGTCACGCGCACGTCGATCACCCGCGGCGGCGCGGACAGCTCGCTGTTCTGGACCGCCGAGGTCGCCATCCCCTCGACCTCCCCGGATCCGGACGCCCCCGCGTCGGCCCTCTCCGACGAGGCGCAGGCGCACGCCGTCGCGGACAGGCTCGCCGCCGCGGGGGTCAACGCCCGCGTCGAGCGCGTGGTGTCTCCCCAGCTGGCCGACGCCGGCGGGGACCTCGGGTTCCGCGTTCGGGCCGGCCAGTTCGGCGCGAAGGCCGACGGCACGGCCACCGTCGCGACGATCCGGACGGCCGGCTACGCCTCGTCGGTCATCTACACCGGCTGGGACGGCGACGTGGGCAGTACCGACCGGTCGCGGGGACCGTGGACGCTCGAGGTGATCACCATCGACCCGAAGGCGTTCCGCGGTGAGCTCACGTCGTCCTTCGGCCCGGACTTCGAGGCCCGGGAGGCCACGAGCCGGCTCGCCCAGGCCAGCGGCGCCCTCGCCGCCGCGAACGGCGGCTTCTTCGTGCTGGACCTGTCGGCGGGCGCGCCCGGCGACCCGGCCGGGACCGCCGTCTTCGGCGGCAAGGTGCTCAGCGAAGCCGTGGGGGACCGGCCCTCCCTGGTCATCGACGCCGCGACCAACCGCAGTACCGTCCAGCGGCTCACGTGGCGCGGGCGCATCGCCGTCGACCGGCACAGCTCGCCGCTGGCCCTGAGCGGGATCGACCGGGTGCCGGGCTTGATCCGCAACTGCGGCAACGCGGCGAGCCAGACGCCGTCGGCCCTGCCGCTGCAGGACGTCACCTGCACTGCCCCCCACGAGATCGTCGCGTTCACCCCGGAGTTCGGCGCCCAGACTCCGGCCGGGCCGGGCCTGGAGGTCGTGCTCGATGCCCGGAACGTCGTCACCGCGGTGCACGAGGTCCGCGGGACGACCGTGCCGCGCGCCGGCCGCACGCTGCAAGCGATCGGCTCCGACGTCGAGGCGCTCCGCGCAGCGGCGCCGGTCGGCAAACGGGTCACCCTCACGACGGATCTTGTGAACCCGCGCGGCGGGGTCCTCACCACGACGCCGTCGACCAACGTGGTCAACGGCGGCCCGCTCCTGCTGACCGGCGGGAAGCAGACCATCACCGCCGGGCGCGACGGCATGGTTCGGCCGGCCGACGGCAACAACTTCTATTACGGCTGGGTCCACAAGCGCAATCCGCGCACGATCGCCGGGGTGGACGCCGCCGGGCGCACCCTGCTGGTCACCGCGGACGGCCGCCAGACCACGGCGCTGGGACTGAGCGTCAAGGAGGCGGCCGACGTCGCGCAGTCGCTCGGCATGGTCGACGCCCTCAACCTCGACGGCGGCGGGTCCACCACGATGACCATCAACGGCCAGGTCGTGAACGCGCCGTCGGACGCCACCGGCGAGCGGCCGGTCGGGGACGCCGTCCTGGTGCTGCCCGCCGGCTGACCGGACTAGATGAACAGCAGCTGCGCACCCTCCGTCTTCTCTATGAAGTCGCTCGCGCTGATGATTCCCTCGACCTCCTCGTAGAGGTCCTCCGACGTCAGGTGGTTCATGTCGGCGGACAGCCGGCAGGCCCACAGGTGGCCGCCGGACGCCACGATCTGCTCGAGGAACTCCGGGACCTCGGGTACGTCGAGGTCGGCGATGGACTTCTTCAGCCGCGACGTCGCCATGGCCGTCATGCCGGGCAGCCCGCCGAGGCCCTGGGGCATGTGCGTGGCGGTGTTGCCGAGCATGGTGAACTTCAGGTCGCCCATGGTCTTGCGGTTGATCATGTCGAAGCCCCAGAAGGTGAAGAACAGGTGGACCTCGACGCCCTCGCCGAGCGCGGCGTTGGCCAGGATCAGCCCCGGGTACGCCATGTCCAGGTTGCCCTTGGAGCAGATGATGGCGAGCTTGCGGCCCGACCCGACCTCGGTGTCGAAGCTGGGGACGATGGCCGGTTCGGTCTCGATGGTCATGACAAAGCCCTCTCTCGGTTAGACGCAGCCCTGCGGCTTGGGCAGGCCGGCGATGTAGGCGAGCTTCTTCGCAGGCTTCGCCGGGAAGAGCGTGAAGAGCTCCTTGATCGGGATTCCGCCGCGGGTGGAGATCCGGCGAAGTGTCGCGGTCTCGCCCTGCTCGGCGAAGTCGGTGCGCAGGAAGCGGATGGCCTTCCAGTGCTCGTCGGTCAGGTCGATGCCGATCTGCTTGGCGAGCACGACCCCGAGGTCCTCGTCCCACTCGGTCGGGTCGGTGAGGAAGCCCTCGTCGTTGACGTGGATCTGGTGTCCGTCCAGCGTGGTCACAGGCATGGTGTCTCTCCTTATCGGGTGGTGGTCGTCTTGCCGAGCATGGACATGTGCGACGGCAGCGGCAGCGGCCGGCCGGGGAGCAGCACGTTCCAGTAGATCCAGCGGAACGCGAGCTTGCCGAGGTGGTTGCTGCGGGTCTCCTTGAGCAGGTCCAGCGGGCCGACGACGGGCAGCGGGAACTTGCCCGTCAGCGGCTCGGTGTCGTAGTTGAAGTCGAGCAGCAGGCCCTTGCCGTCCCCGCTCTCGATGAAGCAGTTGGCGTGGCCGTCGAAGGATCCGGTCATCGCCTTGCCCGCGATGAGCTGCAGGAAGTTGGCCACGAAGATCTCGACCGAGAAGTGCGCGACCGACCCCGCCTTGGAGGTCGGCAGGTCGCCGGCGTCGCCGACGGCGAAGATGTTCGCGTGCGCCTTGGACTGCAGGGTGTGCCGGTCCACGGGCACGTAGTTCAGCTCGTCGCCCAGCCCCGAGCGGGCGACGAATTCGGCGCCCATGTTCAGCGGGATGGTGACCAGCAGGTCGAACGGCACCTCGCGTTCGTCGTAGGAGATGAGCGCCTTGTGCTCGACGTCGATCCGCTCGACGAGGAAGTCGGACTCCAGCGCGATCTTGCGCTCGGCGAGCATCGAGCCGAGGCGCTCGGAGGCGACCGGCTTGGTGAAGGCCCCCGGCAGCGGAGTCACGAAGACCAGCTCGACCCGGTCCCGCATCCCGTGCGCCCGCAGCCACGCGTCGGCCAGGAAGGTGAACTCCAGCGGCGCGACCGGGCACTTGATCGGCATGTCGGTGATGTGCACGACGAGCCGGCCGTGATCGAACGACTTCAGCGCGGTGGCGAGCGCGCACGCACCGTCGAACGTGTAGAAGTCGAAGATGCTTCGGCGCCACTCCTCGCCGAGCATGCCGGGGGTCTGGTCCGGCCGCGGCGTCGTTCCCGACGCGATGACCAGGTAGTCGTACCCCAGCACGCGGCCGTCGGTCAGGCTCACCGTGCACGCGGCCGCGTCCACCCGGTCGACGTCGGCGATGACGAAGTCCACGCCGTCGGGCAGGAAGGCATGCCGCGAGCGGGTGATCTGGTCGGGGGAGTAGGTGCCGAACGGGACGAACAGGTAGCCCGGCTGGTAGGGGTGGGCGTCGTCGCGATCCACCACGGTGATGCTCCACTGCGCCGCGTCGAGGCGCCGCCGTAGCTTGTTGACGATCATCGTGCCCGCGGTACCGCCGCCGAGCACCAGCAGTCGTTTCTTCACAGCCCGCTCCTCGCCTCGATGCTCCGCGCCCCGACTCCTCGACGCGCTCCGTGTGCCTCGTTCTCCACGGTAGGAATCGGGCGCTCCCGGCGAGAGAGACCAAGGTCCCGGTTACCCCATGGGGTATGGAGAATCGGCATCGGTCTACCGGGTGCGGACCTCCGCGCGCCGCTAGCCTCGGGACGAAGGGCCGACGGCGGCCCGTCGGGTGCGGTCGAGAGGATGACGATGGCCAGCGGCAGCGGCACGAAGGACGACCCGTGGGTGCTCGCGACCCCACCGGGGACGTCGCAGTACACGATGCACCGCGACGAGCAGGCGGACCCGCCCGTGCTGGTCTGCCAGGTCGGCTCGACCACCCTGAGGTACCACCTGCGTGCGATCGAGGACCTGCACGCCTGGCTCCTCGCGCGCGGGGAGTGGGTGGCCCTCGGTGCGGCCGACGAGAAGAAGCCGGCCGCGGACGACACTGTCGAGGCGTGGGGCCGCTCGGACGAGAACCCCGTGGGCGGTTGGTACGGGCTGCGCAACGGCTACCGCGGACGGTTCGGGATGTACCTTCCGCCGCTGCTGGAGGCGCTCGGGCTGGCCGAGCTCACGCACGACCCGCGGAACAACCGCATGCGGGCGCTGTGATGAACGAGTACCTGCCCGACGTCTACCTCGGCTTCCGTGCACGGTTCGGCGACGTGGCCGCGAAGCAGGATGCGCTCGCGGCCTCGATCGACGACGCCGGACCGCTCGACCCGCGGACCGCGCGCCTGATCAAGCTCGGCGTCGCCATCGGCGCGCAGTCCGAGGGCGCGGTGCGCTCCAACGTCCGCAAAGCGCTCGACGCCGGCGCGAGCCTCGCCGAGGTCGAGCAGGTGATCCTGCTCGGCATGACGACCCGCGGCTTTCCCGCCACGGTTGCCGCCTGGCAGTGGATGAACGAGGTCGTGGGGGAGCATCGCTAGCGGGTTCCGGCAAGCCACGTGGACAGGTGCGGGAGAACGGCGCGAAGGTCGTCGCCATCGACCGCTGAGTGCGCCACCGCACGGGCCGCAGCGTTCGCGTTGAACGCGACGGCGAGGCCGACACGCTCGAACAGCGGCACGTCCGATCGGCTGTCTCCGATCGCGGCGCACGACGCCGGGTCGAGTCCGAGGCGAGCCGCCTCGGCGAGGGCGTAGTCCCGTTTCGCGAACTCGTCGAGGTGCGCGGCGACCTGACCCGAGTAACGCCCGTCGACGATCTCCAGGCGCGGACCGCACGAGCCGTCGAAGCCGAATCTCGCGCAGAGGTACGCACCGACGGGCTCCCACGCGAGCGTCGCCAGCACCGGCGCCAGGTGCTGGGCCCGGCACCAGGTCACGACCTCGGCAATCCCGTCAACGAGCGGTAGCTCGTCCAACCATCCGCCGACCTCGGAGGGGGCCCGGCCCTCCCAGCCCCGCGCATCGAGCACCGACACAGCGTGGTTGCTCAACGTCCCCGCCGCGTACGAGTCCTCGGCGTCCCGCAGGGAGCCAAGGTGACCAAGCCGCGCCGCAAGATGCTGCGACGAGCTCGTCCCCGGCACAAGAGTCCCGTCCACATCGAAAAAGACCGCACCCCGCACCATCCGACGAACAGTAGCCACAAACTGGGTCGGTCTTGGTCGGGGGCACACCCCGCAGAAGGCTCGAGTTCGCCGTTTTGAGGCGAGTTCGCCGGTTTCAAACGGCGAACTCGCAACGAATCGACGAACTCGAGGCTGCGACCTCGCGTCAGCGCCGTGTTTTGGGAAGGTTTGGTGCGGCGCTCGCGCAGAATCTTCCGAAAAGTGGGCTCTGCCGAGAATCCTCGAAACCCCTTTGCGTCGATTGTCTGCGACCTAGGTCCCTGGCAGGGATAGCGGCGGGCGAGGAACGTTGGGGGTGCCAGGGGGAGGCGATCCAACGATGGATTCGATGCGAGTGCTTGACCTGCCGGGGCTGCAGGGGCTGATCGACATCTTGGGCGCCCGCGGATATGCCGTCGTGGGACCGACCGTGCACGACGATGCGATCGTGTCGTCGACGCTGACCTCGGTCGACGACCTTCCCCGCGGCTGGGGTGATGAGCAGCACGACGACCACGTCGGGCTCCGCCGCCGCGGCGACGACGCCCTCTTCGGGTATACGGAGGGCGCGCACGCACCCACGGTGGTCCGCACGGCCGGTGAGGAGCTCGGCTGGCGCGCGCGGCGCTCCGGCACGGTGGTCCCGCTCGCCGACCCGCGGACCCACGGCGTCAACGACTTTGTCGCGATGCGCGCGAGCGGGCCGGTCGCGCTCTTCGGTGCGCGGCCGTGCGACCTCGCTGGTCCGTCGCGCGCGCTGGTCCCGACCGGCACCGACCACGGCGACGCCCGCGAGGCGAACGAGCACAACCACGCGCCCGTGGATCCGAGCGCCCGCGATGCGGCGCGCGACGCGGCGACCTTCGTCGTCGCCGTGACCTGCTCGGACCCCCGCGAGACCTGCGTCTGCGCCCTGACGGGTGTCGGTCCGCACCCCGCAGGGGGGTACGACCTCGCCCTGACCGAGCTGCTCGACGACGGCCCGCACCGGTTCCTCGTGCAGGTCGGCTCGACGCGCGGGGCCGGGGTTCTCGCCGAGGTGGCCACGAGGGTCGCGGCCGCGGCCGACGTGCAGGCGGCCGAGGACGTCGCGTCCCGGTCCGCCGCGCAGATGGGTCGTCAGCTCGATTCGACCGGGCTGAAGGACGCGCTGAAGGTCAGCGCCAAGACGACCCGCTGGGACGACGTCAGCTCGCGGTGCCTGGCCTGCACGCTCGCCGTCGTGCGCATCGCCCGACGGCAGACCCGGACCGCCCAGGCTGGGCTATAGGTCGTTCCCGGCGTAGGAGAGGTTGAAGCTCTTGTTCGTCACCGGGAAGTCCGGGACGATCGTGTCCTTCATAGCGAGCGGCAGCGCGGGCCAGTTGAACCACGACGGGTCGACGATCTTGACCCGGGTGAGGCGCCCGTCGGCGTCGACCTCGACGCGATGCACGATGGTGCCCCGCCAGCCCTCGGCGATGCCGACCCCGGTGCGCACCCCGCCCGGGTGACCGACCGATTCGGAGCCCCGCGCCGGTTCGGCCCGGAAGCTGAGCTGGTCCGCGGTGCTCGCCAGGTGGATCGCGAGCCGGGTGCCCGCCGCATACTCGTCGCGGCGCTGGGTGAAGCGGGCGAGCACGTCCCCGCCGGTGGACGCCACGGCCCGGACCGGGAGCTCGGTCGTCGGGTGGTCGAGGCGTGCGTCGGTGGCGAGGCCACTCGCGCGCGCGACGTACCCGAGGCAGTCGAGGTCTGCCGCCTGCTCCAGGGCGAGCACCGCGGTGCCGGCGAACCGGTCGCGGATGACCGTGTTGGCCAGGGTGAGCTCGGCGATCTCGGCGAGGTCGGTCGCGAGGGCGGCGAGCTGGTCGGCGTCGGGCAGGGTGAGGATCTCGGCGGAGCCCGGACGGATCGCGCCCCGGAGCAGGCGGTGACCGGTGGTCGCGGCGTTGATCCGGAGCAGCTGTTCGCGGATCCGCAGGGTGTGCGAGCCGGCGAGGGAGAAGCCGACGTCGTTCGCGAGCGAGCCGAGGTCGGCGGCGTGGTTGTAGAGGCGTTCGAGCTCGAGGACCAGGGCACGCAGCCGGTGGGCGGGTTCGGGCAGCGTGATGCCCAGCGCGTCCTCCACCGCGAGGGCGTGCGCCAGCGCATGGCCCGCCGAGGTGTCGCCGCTGATGCGCTCGGCGAGGTGCACGGCGTCCGTGGCCGGGCGCCCCTCGAACAGCTTCTCGATGCCGCGGTGCGTGAACCACAGCCTGACCTTGAGCTTGAGGATGCTCTCCCCGACGACGGAGAACCGGAAGTGCCCGGGCTCGATCATCCCGGCGTGGACCGGGCCGACCGGGATCTCGTAGACCCCGTCACCCTCCACGGCGAGGAACGGGTACGCCTCGGCGTCGATGAACGGCGGCCGCGGCCCGGCGTTGTGGCGCATCGGGTACCAGCCGGCGGGCCAGTGCGCGTGCCGGACCAGGCGCCTCGGGAGGGGGTGGTCGACCGGCACGATGCCGTACAGGTCGTGCATCTCGCGCTCGAACCGTGATGCGGGGAAGGACAGCGGCGCGAGGGACGGCAGCCGCGGGTCGTCCGCGGGCAGGGTGACCTGGAGCTCGACGCGCCGGTCCGGGGGGCCGGCGAGGAACAGGTAGACCACCCGTAACGTCGGGCCGTCGTCGTGCGCCGCGACCAGGGCGAGGCGGAAGCCGGCGTCGAACAGCGCGGCGGCGGCCGCGACGAGCTCGGTGACCGGGAGGTCGCGTGTGGTGCGGGTCATTGGCTGGCTCCCAGCTGCAGGGCGGCGGCGTGGAACAGGCCGGTGAGCGGGCCGGCGCTCAGGCCCAGCGCGACGCTCAGCACGACCCCGGTGCACAGCGCGACAGCGATCGTGCGGGGCACCGCGATCGACGGCGCACCCTCGCCGGGCGGGCCGAACAGCATCCGGGCGCCGCTGCGGACCAGCGCCGAGAAGGCCACGACCATGAGCGCGAGCGCGGCGCCGAGCACCCAGCCCAGGTGCGCGCCGGCGAGCGCGCGCGAGATCGACAGCTCGGAGGCGAAGATCGCGAACGGCGGCAGCCCGACCAGCACGGCCAGGCCGACGGCGAACGAGATGCCGACCAGGCGGGATCGGGTCAGCACCCCGCTCACGTCGTCGATCGCGGTCGAGCCGTGCGCGGTCTGGAGCTGGCCGGCGGCGAGGAACACCAGCGACTTGCCGATGCCGTGGGCGAGCACGTGCAGCAGCAGCGCGGCGATGGCCAGGCGGGTCCCGGCGGCCGCGGCGATCGCGATCAGGCCCATGTTCTCCATCGAGGAGTAGGCGAGCATCCGCTTGAAGTCCTTCTGGACCACGAGCATCGACGCGGCGACCGCCAACGTGAGCAGGCCCATCACCAGCAGACCGGTGCGCATGAAGCCGGTGCCCAGCGCGAGGTCGACGATGTGCTTGACGCGCAGCAGCGCGCAGAACGCGACGGCCTCCAGCACCCCGCTCATCAGCGCGGACACCGGCGTCGGCGCCTGGCTCTGCGCGTCGGCCACCCAGGTGTGGAACGGGACGAGGCCGACCTTGGCGCCGTAGCCGAGCAGCAGCAGGCCGGCGGCGAGCAGGGTCACGTCCGGGTCGAGCCGCGCGGCGTGGCTGAGCTGCGCGGCGTGGCTCAGCAGGGTGTCCATGTCGAGCGCGTGGGAGCTCGTCGCACCGGCGTGCAGGCTCGCGAAGTAGAGCAGCACGGTGCCCAGCAGGGCGAGCGCGATGCCGACCGAGCAGATCACGACGTACTTCCAGGTGGCCTCGAGCGCGGACCGGGTCCGGCTGTGGGCGACCAGGAAGGCGGTCGCCACGGTGGTCGCCTCGATGGCGACCCACATGACCCCGATGTTGTTGGCCAGCACCGCGAGCGACATCGCGGCGAGGAACAGCGGGAGCAGCACGCCGTACAGGTGCGCCCCGGCGCGGTCGGTGTCCCCGCGCGCCAGCTCGCCGTCGATGTAGCCGATGCTGGCCCACGTCGCGAGGGTGCCCACCGTGCCGATGACGAGCAGCATCGTCACGCCCAGGGAGTCGATCCGCAGCACGTGCGCGACGCCGAAGCGCACCCCGGACTCGAGGCCGAAGCCGACGAACGCGGCGGTGAGCAGCACGCAGAGCGCGGCCAGCACGGTCACCGACGCGGTCGCGCGCCGCCACCCCAGCGCTGCGGCGAGGGCGGCCGCGGCGAGCGGCGCGAGGATCGGGACCAGCAGGAGAGCGCTCATCGGTCGCGTAGCTCCCTGAGCTGGTCGAGGTCGGTGCCGCCGAAGGTGCGCCGCATGTGCCCGGTGAGCAGGCCCAGCACGAACACCGCGAACAGCACGTCCATGGACGCGCCGAGCTCCACGATCAGGGGCACCCCGGAGGTGAGCAGGAACGCCGTCGCGGTGACGCCGTTGTCCAGCATCAGGAAGCCGACGGCCTGCGAGAGGGCACGGCGCCGGCTGACCATGACGAAGATGGCGATCAGGATCACCGCGAACGCGGACGGCACGGTGCGGATCGCCGGGGACGGGTCGAGCGCGATGATCGGCCGGGTGACCGCGTAGGCGAGGACCGTCAGGCCCGCCGTGATCAGCAGCGAGGAGGTCGTGTTGACCAGCGGGGTGCTCTCGCGCCGTTCGGCGTCCTCGGACCCTACGGCCCGGGCGAGCAGCATGGGCAGCACGACCGCGCGCAGCGCGAACACCACGCCCCCGATGCCGACGAGCGCCGGGTCACCCTCGTGCAGGCCCTCGGTCAGCGGGAGCGCCGCGAGGGCCGCGCCCTGCCAGCCCAGCAGCGTGATGATCGCGTGCAGCTCGCGGCGCCACACGATGAGCACCGCGGTGAGCAGGAACGCTCCCGCGGCGAGATCGAGCACGCCGCCGTAGGCCTCGGGGGTCATCGCCGCCTCACCTCTTCGGGACGGCGAGGAAGGAGGACGCGGTGACCGCGAGCAGCGCGAGCAGGAACGAGCCGGCGAGCAGCTCGGGCACGCGGAACAGACGCAGCTTGGCGATGAAGACCTCGCTCGCGGCGAGCGCGCCCGCGAGCAGTGCGACCTTGAGGGTGATCGCCGCGAGCCCGACCAGCACACCGAGCGGTGACGGGTCGCTCCCGGCCACCCCCCACGGCAGGAACAGGTTCGCCAGCAGCCCCAGCAGCACCGTCAGGCGCATGCTGGTGGCCCACTCGACCAGGGCGAGCTTCGGCCCGGCGTACTCCAGGACCATCGCCGGATGGATCATCGTCACCTCGAGGTGGCTGGACGGGTTGTCCACGGGCAGCCGCCCGGTCTCGGCGAGGATCACGATGACCAGCGCGACGAAGGCCAGCACGCTGCCCAGGGAGAAGATGTGGCTGGGGTTCGCGACGGTCGCCGAGACGATGGCCGACAGGTTGGCCGAGTGGGCCGGGACCGACAGTGCGAAGACGGCGAGCAGGATGGTGGGCTCGACGAGGGCCGCGATGGTGATCTCCCGGCTCGAGCCCATGCCGCCGAACGCGGTGCCGGTGTCCAGGCCGGCGAGGGTCAGCGCGACGGTGCCGAGGAAGAGCAGCCCGACGATCCCGAACAGGTCCGCCGAGGAGTCCAGCGGGGAGTCGAGCGCGACGAGCGGCAGGATCGCGGCGATCAGCAGCGTGGTGCCCGCGGCGATCGCCGGCGCGATGGCGAACACGATCGTCGTCCCGCGCGGGGTGACCTGCTGCTTGCGGAACAGCTTGCGCAGGTCCCGCCAGGGCTGCCCGATGCCGGCGCCGGCCCGGCCCTCCAGGAGAGCCCGCACCTGGCGCATGCCGCCGGTGACCACGGGGGCGCCGAGCAGCACCGCCACGACCTGGAGCGCGGCGGCGGCGCCCGCGAGGGGAGTCACTGGGTCACCAGGAGCACGACCAGCAGGCCGGCCGCGCCGTACGCGAGGTAGGTGTGCACGCTGCCGTTGTGCGCGCGGCGCACCCGGTGCGCGGCCACGGTCACGGCGCGGACCACGGGGGCGTAGAGGCGTTGCTCGACCGGGTCCACGAGGCGGGTCCGGTAGGTGACCTTCTCCACGAGGTACTTCGACTCGGCGAAATGGGAGACCTCCAGGTCGGTGTCGGGCCGGAGCACGTTGTCGAACACGCGCTGCAGGGGCTCGGCGAACGATGTCGCGGTGTACTGCATCCGCGGGCTGAGCCGGTCCGCCCCGCACGCCCACAGCGCGGACGTGACCGGCGCGGGGCGGTGTCGGGCCCCGGTGCGCGCGGCGAGCAGGAGCGATAACAACACCGCGACGACCAGCGCGACGGCGAGCAGCGCGGGTGACATCGACCCGGCCACACCGGGCAGCCGCAGGAACGTGCCGAGCTCCGGCCCGACCGCGTCACCGCCGACCGTCGGGAGCACGCCCAGCACCGGGCGCAGCAGCGGCCCGAGCAGCCCGGGCGCGAAGGCGAACACGGCGCACGCCGCCGCGGCCAGCCCCATGCCGGCGATCATGCTGGCCGGCGCCTCCCGGGCGTCCTCGGCCGCCGCCGAGCGAGGGCGGGCCAGGAACCCGACGCCGAACGCCTTCACCATGGCCGCGATCCCGAGGCCCGTGGTGAGCGCGACCGCGCCCACCGACAGCGGCATCGCGAGGGCGAGCAGCGTGTTGCCCGCCGGCGGGTTGTGGATCAGGCTCTGCAGCAGGAGCCACTCGCTGACGAATCCGGCGCCGAGCGGCAGCCCGGACGCGCCGAGCGCCGAGATCCCGAACATCACGGTCGTCACCGGCATCCGGCGGGCCAGGCCGCCGAGCTTGTCCAGGTCGCGCAGCCCGGTCGCGGCGAGCACGGACCCGGCCGCGAGGAACCCGAGCGTCTTGAAGGCGGCGTGCGCGAGCAGGTGCAGCAGCGCGGCGGTCATCGCGATCGCGGCCACCTCCGGCGCGCCCGAGGAGCCGAACAGCGCCGCGGCACCCAGCGCGAGGGTGATCAGGCCCATGTTCTCGGTGGTCGAGTAGGCCAGCAGGCGCTTCAGGTCGGTGGCGACCGAGGCCTCGAGCACCCCGAAGACGGCCGAGACAGCGCCGAGGATCATCAGCGTCAGGGCCCACCAGTGCGGGCCGGCACCCAGCAGCTGCAGGTCGATGCGGATGATGCCGTAGATGCCCATCGCGACCATCGACGCGCTCATCAGCGCCGAGACCGGGCTCGGCGCCTCCGGATGCGCGCGCGGCAGCCAGGCGTGCAGGGGGAGCAGCCCCGCCTTGGACCCGAATCCCGTCACGCTCAGCAGGAAGACCGCGTTGCGCGTGCCCGCCGGCAGCTCGCTGGCGTGCGCGGCGATGGTCGTGAAGGCGTCACCGCCGCCGGCGGACGCGAGCAGGACGAGCGCCAGCAGGATCGTCGCGAAGCCCAGCTGGGTCATCACCGCGTAGAAGACCCCGGCCGCCCGGACCGCGGCCCGGCGATGCTCGGCGAGCACCAGCACCAGCGACGCGCCGGCCATCAGCTCCCAGGCGAGCAGGAACGTCGTGACGGACCCGGCCGCGGGCACCAGCAGCATCCCGGCGACGAACACCGGTTGCATCACCAGCGGGAACCGCGCCCAGCGCTCGCGCCGGGAGTACCCGACCGCGTACAGGCCCACCGCGATCGAGACCGCGCCGGTCGCGGTGAGGAAGAACCCGCTGAGCGCGTCGAGCTCGAGCCGGACCCCGACGAGGGGGAGCAGCCAGCCGATCGTGAGCTGCCGCGGCGCGCCGAGCACGACGCTCAGGCCGGCGACCACGCCGATCGCTCCCAGGGCGGCGGTCACCCCGCCGCAGACCACGGCAGCGCCCGCTCGACGCGGGTTCACCGGCCGGTCACCGTGCGCAGCGCGGCGATTATCTGCTGGGGGGTGGGCGGGCACCCGGGCACCTCGACGTCCACCGGCACGACGTCGGCCACCGAGCCGACGACGCCGTACGCCTCGCGGAACACCCCGCCGTTGATGGCGCAGTCGCCGACGGCGATCACGACGCGGGGCTCGGGGATCGCGTCGAGCGTGTTGAGCAGCGGCTCGCGCATGTTGTGCGTGACGACGCCGGTCGCGAGCAGGCCGTCGGCGTGCCGCGGCGAGGCGGTCAGCCGCACGCCGAAGCGCTCGGCGTCGTACACGGAGGAGAAGGCGCCCGAGATCTCGATCTCGCAGCCGTTGCACGAGCCGCAGTCCACGTGGCGCAGCTGCAGCGAGCCGCGCACTCCGGTGGGCGGCGCGACGGCGGCCTCGGGTGCGTCCGGCGCGGGCTCCACGATGCGGCCGACGCGCGCGATCTTGCCGAGCCAGCTCATGAGCCCACCCCGGTCTGCGCGCCCGCCTCGGTGCGCGCCGTCTGCAGGCTGTCGGCCTGGAGGTCCTTGAGCAGCCCGACCTGGTCGGTGAGCAGGCCCGTCAGCACCTTCCGGGCCAGCAGCAACAGGTCGGCCATGTCCTCGGACGCCATCGAGTAGATGACGTTGCTGCCCTGCTTGCGGGCGACGACGACGCCCGCGCGGCGCAGCACCGCGAGCTGCTGCGAGAGGTGGGAGGCCTCGAGGCCCAGCTTGGGCATCAGCTCACCGACCGAGTGCTCGCCCTGTGCGAGCCACTCGAGGATCCGGATCCGGGCGGGGTGACCGAGGGTCTTGAAGAACTCGGCCTTCAACTTGTCGATCGGTTCTGCCACCGTGCGGCGCCCCTTCCCTCGGTCAAGTTCCTGCAAACTTCATATAATCAATCACTTGATGAAATCATCATACATCTGGGTCTCGGGCGGCGGGCAGGATCGGGGTCCGGCGTGCCACGATGGCGAGATGGCGTACGACGAGGGACTCGCCGCGCGGGTCCGCGACCTGGTCGGTGACGAGCTGGGGCTGACCGAGAAGAAGATGTTCGGTGGCCTGGCGATGCTGCTGGACGGCACCATGACGTGCGGGGTGCACGGCGCGGAGCTGATCGTGCGGACCGACCCGGCCGAGCACGAGGCGCAGCTGGCCGAGCCGGGCGCCCACCCGTTCGACGTCGGCGGGCGCCAGATGAAGGGTTGGCTCCTGGTGGCCGCGTACGGCTGCGAGCAGGACACCGACCTGCGGCGATGGGTCGACCGGGGTGTCTCCTACGCGCGCACCCTCCCCCCGAAGTGACCCAGCCAACCTTCATCCAACCCGTAACGTCCGAGCGTTGACGTCCTATAGGACGTCAACGCTCGGACGTTACG
>NZ_DATCNW010000268.1:0-7227 GCF_036565025.1 Pengzhenrongella sp. | reverse complement strand
GCGGCACCTCGACGGCCCGGGCCTCGAGCCGCTGCACGAGCCGGTCGGCGGCCTTCACGTGGATGCGCGCGTGGGTCGCCCTCCGGTTCGGCTGGCTGCCCTTGGGCGGCCGCCACGCGTCGGACAGCCCCTCGTACGACTCGTCGAGGCGCGCCAGCAGCGCCACCTTGCGCTTCTGTTCGGCGACGTACCGCTGGCGCCAGCGCCGCAGCGCCTGGTCCTTGGCGAACCGGTACGTCGCGTAGTCCGTCGCGCCGTACAGCGCCGGTCGCCCGTCGATCGTCGGGTCGAGGTCGAGGATCGCGGTCATCACGTCGTCGAGCAGCTGGCGGTCGTGCGTGACGATCACCACGACGCCCGGCCACGCGCCCAGCTGCGCGGTCAGGTACTCGATCCCGGACTCGTCGAGGTGGTTCGTCGGCTCGTCCAGCAGCAGCACGTCGGCGCGCTGCGCGATCCGGCAGGCCAGCCGAACCCGGTACCGCTCCCCCACGCTCATCTCGGCGAGCGGCCGCGCGGGGTCCCGCGGCGCGCCGAACCGGCTGAGCGCCTCGTCCATCCGCCGGTCCGCGTCCCAGCCGGCAAGACGCTCGACCCGTGCGAGGGCCTCGGTGAGCACCGGCAGGTCGCCCGAGCTGTGGTCGAACGCCGCGATGCTCGCCTCGAGCGCGCCGACGGCCGCCCGGACCGCGACGAGCGCGGAGTCCACCAGGGTGCCGACGGTCGCCCCGGGGGCGACCTCGAGCTCCTGGGTCACCACCGCGAGCGAGCCGGCGCGGCGCACCGCACCGCTCTGCGGGACGAGGACACCCGCGAGGACGCCCAGCAGGGTCGACTTCCCCGCCCCGTTCTCCCCGACGACGCCGATCCGCGCGCCCGCCCCGGCGACGACCGTGACGTCGTCGAGCACGGGACGTCCCGGGTAGGCGAAGGAGACGCGATCGGCGACGACGTGCACGGCGCCCGGTCTGATCGCCGGTCCGTTGCCGGTCTTGGTGGTCACGAGCGCGCCCGCCCGACGGCGGCGGGTAGCGTCGGGCGCATGCGCTCCCGCACCGTCCTCTTCGCAGCCCTCGCTGACGCCGCGTGCATCTTGCTCTTTGCTGCCGTCGGGCGCGCGTCGCACGGCGAGGGGAACGCACTCGTCGGCGTGCTGCAGGTGGCGTGGCCATTTCTCGCGGGCTGCGCGGTCGCCTGGGTCCCCAGCCAAACGTGGCGCGAGCCGTTGCGGTTGTGGCCCCACGCCGTTGGGCTGTGGGCGCTGACCTGGGGCTGGGGCATGTTCCTGCGGCACCTCACCGGTGCCGGCACGGCTCCGAGCTTCCTGGTCGTGGCCGCCGTCGTGCTCGCGGTGCTGCTCATCGGGTGGCGCGGCGTCGTGGCCGGGATCAGCGCGGCCCGGCGGGCGGCAGCGTCACGGCGCGAGACTCCGAGCCCGCAGGCCGCGCCCCGCTGAGCGCGGCGACGATCACCGGCGCGAGCGCGCGGAACGCGTCGCCGCGGTGGGAGATGGCATTCTTCTCAGCCGGGGTCAGCTCCGCACTCGTCCGGGTGTCGCCCGCGGGCACCAGGATCGGGTCGTACCCGAAGCCGTGGGAGCCCCGCGGCGACGTCGCGAGCGTCCCGCGCAGGTACCCGTGCTCGACGTGCTCGAAGCCGTCCGGCATCGCGAGCGCCGCCGCGCACACGAACTGCGCCCCGCGGTGCTCCGGGGCGATGTCCGCGAGCTGGGCGAGCAGCAGGTTCAGGTTGGCGACGTCGTCACCGTGCCGCCCGGCCCAGCGCGCGGAGAAGATGCCCGGCGCGCCGCCGAGCACGTCCACCGCGAGCCCGGAGTCGTCCGCGAGCGCGGGCAGCCCCGTGAACGCGGCCAGCGCGCGAGCCTTGATCAGGGCGTTCGCGCCGAACGTGAGCCCGTCCTCGACCGGCTCGGGGGCTCCGACCTCGCCCGCGCCCAGCACGTCGTCGGGCGCCAGCCCGGGCACCAGGGCGCCGAGCAGGGTGCGCAGCTCGCCGACCTTGTGCGCGTTGTGGGTGGCGAGCACCACCCGCATGGGTCGACCTGCGGTCACGGCTGCTCGCGCGGGTCCGTCGCGAGCGCCAGCTCCTGGTGGTGCGTGAGCTCGGTGGTCCCGGCGAGCGCGAGCTCCAGCAGCGCGTCCAGCTCGCGCTTGTCGAACGGGGTCTTCTCGGCGGTGCCCTGCACCTCGACGAACAGGCCCTTGCCGGTCACCACGACGTTCATGTCGGTGTCGGCGCGCACGTCCTCGGTGTACGGCAGGTCGAGCATCGGGACGCCGTCGATGATGCCCACGCTGACGGCTGCGACGGAGTCGAGCAGGACGGGCTTGCTGCCCTTGATCGCGCCCTGGCGCTGACCCCACGCGACCGCGTCGGCGAGCGCGACCCACGCGCCGGTGATCGCGGCGGTGCGGGTGCCGCCGTCGGCCTGGAGCACGTCACAGTCCAGCACCAGGGTGTTCTCCCCGAGCGCGGTGACGTCGACGACGGCGCGCAGCGAGCGCCCGATCAGGCGCGAGATCTCGTGCGTGCGGCCCCCGACGCGGCCCTTGACGGACTCGCGGTCGGAACGGGTGGACGTCGCGCGGGGCAGCATCGCGTACTCCGCGGTGACCCAGCCCTCGCCGGAGCCCTTCTTGAAGCGCGGTACGCCCGGGGTGAACGAGGCGACGCACAGGACCTTGGTGTTGCCGAACTCGACAAGGACGTTGCCCTCGCCGGAGTCGAGCCAGCGGCGCGTGATCGTGATCGGACGGAGCTCATCGTTGCGGCGCCCGTCGACGCGCGTCGAGGCTGTCGGGGTAGTGATGGTCATACGGACGAGCCTAACTGCCGACCTGCCCGCGGCGGAACCGATCCTCGCGGTGTCAGAGGTGGAACACGGCGCCGGGCCGGGCGAGGTCGATCGGACCCGTGTACACGCCCCGGGCCTCGGCGAGCGCGACGTCCGGGTCGTTCCAGGCCGGCAGGTGGGTGAGCACGAGCCTGCCGACCTTGCCCGTGGTCGCCGCCTCGCCGGCCCGGCGTCCGGTGAGGTGCACGCCGCTCACGGCGTCGTCGCGCCCCTCGAGGAAACCAGCCTCGGACAGCAGCAGGTCCACGTCGGCGGCCAGGGTGTCCAGTCCCGGGCAGACGTCGGTGTCCCCGGTGTACGCGAGCGTCACGCGCCGCCCGGGGTCGCCCTCCGCCGGGCCGGTGACCCGGATCCCGAACGCGGGCACGGGGTGGCGCATCGCGACCGGCTCAAGCCGCAGCGGACCGACGTCGACGGCCACGCCGTCGACCCAGGTCCGCACCTCGAGCTGGCCGCTGACGTCCGTCGCCGGGTCGGCGCCGGCCAGCTGGGCGAGGCGGGCCGAGGTCCCCTCGGGACCGTGCACCGGCACCGGGGCGCTCGGTCCGCTCGGGCGGTACCGGCAGTAGACCCCGAGCACGACGAGGTCCGCGGCGTGGTCGGCGTGCAGGTGGGAGATCGCGTACGCGTCGACGTCGGCGGGGTCGCAGTACCGCTGCAGCGGCCCGAGTGCGCCGTTGCCCATGTCGAGCACGACCCGCCAGGTGCGTCCGGCGTCGTCGTCGGCCTCGACGAGATAGCTCGACGCGGCGGACTCGGCGCTCGGGAACGACCCGGCGCAGCCGACGATCGTGAGCCTCACCGCAGGACCCCGGCCGCCTCGACGGCGCCGACCTCCGGTCCGAGGAACCGGCGCGCGAGGCGCTGGAAGGAGTCGGCGTCGCCGGTCGCGATGAACCGGTGCTCGGGCGCGCCGTCGCTCACGGACCGCTCGAGCTCGTGGGCGACGAGCGTGCGGTACACGTCCTTGGCCGTCTCCTCGGCGCTCGAGACGAGGGTGACCTGCTCGCCCATCACGTAGGAGATGACGCCGGTGAGCAGCGGGTAGTGCGTGCAACCGAGCACGAGCGTGTCGACGCCGGCGTCGCGGACCGGGTCGAGGTACTCGTGGGCGATCGCGAGCGCCTCGGGCCCGGACGTGATGCCCGCCTCGACGAGCTCGACGAACCTCGGGCAGGCCTGCGTGGTGAGTGTGAGGTGCGGCGCGACGGCGAACGCATCCTCATACGCCCGCGAATCGATCGTGGCCCGGGTGCCGATCACCCCGATCCGACCGGTGCGACTGGCCGCGACCGCGCGGCGCGCGGCCGGCAGGATCACCTCGACCACCGGCAGCCCGCGGCGCTTCGTGTAGCGCTCCCGAGCGTCGCGCAGCACCGCCGCGGACGCGCTGTTGCACGCGATGACCAGCATCTTCACGCCCTGGTCGACGAGGTCGTCCATGACTTCGAGGGCGTGCGCGCGCACCGCCGCGAGCGGCTTGGAGCCGTACGGGGAGTTGAGCGTGTCGCCGATGTACAGGATCGACTCGTGCGGGAGCTGGTCCAGGATCGACCGCGCCACGGTGAGGCCCCCGACGCCGGAGTCGAACACCCCGATCGGTGCCTCGTTCACGGGGCCTCTCGAGTAGAGCTCCTTGGGCGTCACGACAGATCCTCCATCATTGCTGCGACAAGTGACTCCTGGAGCCAGCTCAGTGCCGCGTAGACCGAGCCGAGGTAGTCCCGGATCTCGTCCTCGACCAGCTCCCGGCCGCTGCGGTCCGGGTCCTCCTCGCCGAGCTCGTGCCGGTCGAGCGCTTCGTACAGCGCGTCGGAGTCCTCGTCCGACTCGACCCCGAGCCGCTCGGCCAGGACGAGGCGCAGGTCCGTGATCGTCGCCGCGAGGGCCGCGGCCTCCCCGCGCGGCACCGCGAGGTCCGCGCCGCCGACGTCGTGCGGCGTCGTCGCGTCCCCGCTGCCGCGCGCCTCGCCGACCAGTGCCTGCCACAGCATGCGCAGCCGCTCGACCTTCAGCCGGCGCAGGTCGCCCTCGGTCAGGCGACGGAACTCGGCGGCGAGCTCGGGGTCCTCCTGCGAGGCGTCGGGGAGCAACCGGTGCACGGCCGGGTCGATGGGTGCGGGCACGTCGACCGGGCTCATCCGCAGACCGAGCAGCGGGTGCGGAGCCTCCGCGGCGTCCGCGCCCTCGCGCGAGCGGACATCGGTGTCGAACCGGCCCGCGCCGAGCAGCTCGGCGACGTCGGCGACGACCGTCGCGAGCACCTCCCGTTCGGTGCCGTCGAGCTCGGCGACGTACCGCCCTTCCACGGCACGGAAGCCGCGCATCAGGCGCCGCCCTGCTGGAGGGTGGCCCACAGGCCGAACGAGTGCATCGCCTGCACGTCCACCTCCATCTGTTCCCGGTTGCCGGTCGAGACGACCGCGCGGCCGGCCTCGTGCACCTGCCGCATGAGCTTGTCCGCCTTCTCGGCCGGGTAGCCGAAGTAGGACCGGAACACCCAGCTGACGTAGCTCATGAGGTTGACCGGATCGTTCCAGACGATCGTGATCCACGCGTCTGCGAGCCGCTCGTCCTGGTGGACCTTGATCTCCTGGTCGGGGGTGGTCTGGACGGGCACGCCACCACTGTAGGTGGCGTCCGGCGGCGTTCGTAGCGCCGATGCGCGACCCGCCGACACGGAGCGGGGTCAAACGGCCCTACGGTGGAACACATGAGTGCACCGGAGCCCTCGGCGCGAACCGGCGGCGATGTCCGCCGCGCGCCCACCTCCCACCTCCTGCGTCCGAGCACCGCGCTGCTCACCGACCGGTACGAGCTGACGATGCTGCAGGCCGCGCTCGCGGACGGCACGGCCCGCCGGCACTGCGTGTTCGAGGTCTTCACCCGGCGACTGCCGCCGGGGCGCCGCTACGGCGTGCTCGCCGGCACCGGGCGCGTGCTCGAGTCGCTCGCGGACTTCCACTTCGGGACCGCCGAGCTCGACTGGCTCGCCGCCGAGCGGATCGTCGACGACGCCACGCTGGACTACCTCGCGAGCTACCGGTTCACGGGCGACATCTGGGGCTACGCCGAGGGCGAGGCCTTCTTCCCCGGTTCCCCCGTCATGGTGGTGGAGGGGACGTTCGCCGAGGCGGTCGTGCTCGAGACGCTCATCCTGTCGATCCTCAACTTCGACTCGGCGGTCGCGTCGGCCGCCTCGCGGATGACCAGCGCCGCCGTCGGGCGCCCGGTGATGGAGATGGGCTCACGCCGCGCGCACGAGCAGGCTGCGGTCGCGGCGGCGCGCGCCGCCGTCGTCGGGGGCTTCGTGGGGACCTCGAACCTGGAGGCGGGCCGACGCTGGGGGCTGCCGACCATCGGCACCGCCGCGCACGCCTTCACCCTCCTGCACGACGACGAGGAGACGGCCTTCGCGTCCCAGGTCGCCTCCCACGGCAAGGGCACCACGCTCCTGGTCGACACGTTCGCCGTGCGGCGGGGGGTCGAGGCAGCGGTCGCCGCCGGCGGGACCGGGCTCGGCGCGGTGCGCCTGGACTCCGGGGACCTGCTCTCCCTCGCCCAGGACGTGCGCCACCAGCTCGACGAGCTCGGCGCGACGGGCACCAAGATCGTGGTGACCTCCGACCTCGACGAGTTCGCGATCGCGGGGCTCGCCGCGGCGCCGGTCGACAGCTACGGCGTGGGCACCGCGCTGGTCACCGGGTCCGGGGCACCGACCTGCGGGATGGTCTACAAGCTCGTCGCGCGCGAGGGGTCCGACGCCGTGATGAGCCGGGTCGCGAAGACCTCCCCGACGAAGGTGGGCGTCGGTGGCCGCAAGGCCGCCGCCCGCCGGCTCGACGCCGAGGGCCGCGCGATCGAGGAGATCCTGGTGGTCGGCCCGGACGACGCCGTCTCTCAGTGGGCGCAGGACGAGCAGGAGATGCGCGCGCTGCACGTCCCGCTCGTGGTCGGTGGCGCGGTGGACACCCGGTGGACCGGAGCGGCGGGCGTGCACCTCGCGGCCGCCCGGCACGAGGCCTCCCGCGCGGAGCTGCCGCGGGGGGCCCGGCGCCTGTCCGCGGACGAGGCCGCGGTCCCGACGGTGATCCTGGAGCTGGACGCCTGAACTAGCCCGCCGGAGCCCCGCCACCCGGTCGCGCCGGAGCTCCGCTCAGCCCCCGTCTCGCCGCAGGGCTCTCTGTGCAGCGCTCTGTGCAGCGGATACGCACCAGGGGTGCGCTTTCGATGCATTTGAGCCATGGCCTGAGCCCGTGCGCCGAGGCGTGCTGGCGGCCGCTCGCCGTCACACCCAACGGCGTGACGGGCGACGCGCGCCGAACTCGGAGGTCTGTGTCGAACTCGGACAC